>JAZOBB010000027.1:0-13318 GCA_045595745.1 Clostridia bacterium
CTATACCAAGTTTCATAACTTATTACATCTCCTTATATTTCAAGGTTTCTTGATTGGTCTGACACCAATCTGACACCGTTTTTTCTTGATTTTGTCTGTAAAATTGCTGTTTTTTTAATAAATCATCAGTAACATATATACTAAAATATTATATCATAATAACTGTTGATAGTCAATTATTCTGCGCGTTTTTATTTTAAACTTGTATATAATCTTATCTAAAACGTGACAAACAAGCAAAAGTATGCTATAATATAAGTTGACTAAATTTTGAGCAACTTTGAAGGGGATCATTATGACTAAACAAAAGAATTACAAAAAAACATTGATAGCTTGTTATCTTGGTTTTGTTACACAAGCTATATCTGCTAATTTTACGCCATTATTATTTTTAACATTCAAAAGTACATACTCAATTACACTTGAAAAGATTGCAATGATTCCATTGGTATTCTATTTAACACAATTGCTTATTGACCTTGCGGCTACCAAATTCGCTGATAAAATCGGGTATCGCATCTGTGTTGTCGCATCTCAAGTGTTATCGGCAGTAGGTCTGGTTTTAATGGCAATTTTGCCGGAGGTACTCCCCGTGCCGTTTATTGGTATTTTAATTTCGGTAGTGCTTTATGCAATAGGTAGCGGTCTTATTGAGGTTTTGGTAAGCCCTATTGTTGAGGCATGCCCCTTTGAAAATAAAGACGGAATGATGAGCCTTTTGCACTCATTTTACTGTTGGGGGGCAATGGGTGTAATTTTGGGTTCAACTCTCTTTTTTGCTGTGTTTGGCTTGGCAAATTGGAAAATACTTACTTTCATTTGGGCACTTGTGCCGTTATACAACACCTTTAATTTTATTACCTGTCCTATAGAACGATTGATTGAAGATGGCAATAGTATGGGAATTAGAAAGCTACTAAAAACGCCTGTGTTTTGTTTGATAATAATACTTATGGTATGCGCGGGCGCTTCGGAAGCAACTATGACTCAATGGACATCGGCATTTACTGAGTCTGCTATTGGAATATCAAAAACGATTGGTGATTTAGCAGGTCCGTGTTTATTTGCAATGTTTATGGGTATATCACGTATGATGTACGGAAAGTTCAGCGAAAAACTGAATTTGACCAAAGTAATGCTCATTTGTGCAATAGTGTGCACTGTTTGCTATTTATTAGCTTCGCTGTCTACGTTGCCGATTCTCGGACTTGCAGGCTGCACACTTTGCGGTTTAGCTGTAGGAATTATGTGGCCGGGAACTATCAGCATTTCATCTCAGAAATGCCCAAGAGGAGGAACAGCAATGTTTGCATTCTTGGCATTAGCAGGCGATTTGGGTGCCGCGGTAAGTCCTACTATGGTGGGGAGCCTTTCCGAAATGGCAGGAGGCAATCTAAAAACAGGACTGCTAGCAGCTACAATTTTTCCGGTTATACTTGTATGTGGATTGCTGATTTTAAAGATAAAATCCGGTAAAGCAACAAGAAGAGAATAATAAATTCCAATTTGTTAAACTAAACAGAAAATGCATTAAAAGGGGCAGTCCAAACCGGACCGCCCCTTCTATGTTGTTAAAAATTTACAAAGTTTTATTTACTCTTAAGTGTTACTTACGCCACCAGTCCTGTTTTTCTAAGGTACTGATGTCCTTTAGATGTTCGTTATCGCCATCGGTTATCATATTAAATTTTCTGTTATCGTATTCTGCAATAGTTATTGAGGCATTATCGCACCAATTAACATCGGTAAGCTTTTCAAGCGGCCAGCCGTAAAAGTGGCAAGCCAAAACTCGTATTGCTGTGCCGTGTGTTGCAATACACACAGTTTTCCCATCGTGCTTTTGAGCTATTTCGCTTGAAGCAGTTATTAAACGATGCGAAAATTCGGTCATACTTTCTCCGTCAGGCATTTGCAGACGATAAGGCTCGTTAAGCCAGATATCATAGCTTTCGGTAAACTTATGCGGAAGGTCATCCCAAGGCACATCCTCCCATTTGCCACCGTTAATTTCGCGAAAACGTTTATCGATTTGAACAGTAATGTCGCGGCCTTTTGCAATTTCTTGCGCGGTCTGAAAAGCTCGTGTTAAATCGCTCGAATATATGGCATCAATATGCTCATCTTTCAAACGCGTCGCTGCACGTTTAATCTGCTCTAAGCCATTTTCGGTAAGGGAAGAATTATAAAATCCGTGAAAATGGCGTTTTATATTTCCCTCAGCCTCGCCGTGACGAACATAAATCAGTTTAGTCATAACAGCAACCTCCATTTAATAAAATTCATGCAGGTTAGATATCTACATCTAAAGATTAAGGGCTTTTCACTAATCGTAGCAAAAAACCCTTTAAGTATCTGTATTAATGAAAACCCGATCTTACAGGTTTTCTTTTGCTTTTTCAACTAATGCTGCAAAAGCTTCTTTATCGCTTACTGCAAGCTCTGCAAGCATTTTGCGGTTCATTTCGATTCCTGCTTTTTTAAGACCGTTCATAAAACGTGAATAGTTAATTCCGTTCATCTTAGCCTGTGCAGAAATACGAGCAATCCACAACTGACGGAAGTTTCTTTTCTTCTGTTTTCTTCCGATGTATGCATAGGTAAGAGACTTCATTACCGCCTCTTTTGCTGTGCGGAACAGCTTACTTTTAGCACCGCGATAGCCCTTTGCCAGTTTTAAAATTCTTTTATGTCTTTTACGTGTATTCAAAGCACCTTTAACTCTTGCCATGTCTGTTACCTCCTAAAATCTTTTAATCAGATTGTTTCGTAATTTTACTTATAAGGAATCAGTGTTCTGATAACCTTAGCATTTGCGCTACTTGCGTAGCTAGCCTTACGAAGCAAGCGTTTTCTTTTTGTAGATTTCTTGGTCAGAATATGGCTTCTGTAGGCATGATTCATTTTAATCTTACCGTTTTTGGAAACGGAAAACCTTTTTGCTGATGCTCTATGTGTCTTAATCTTAGGCATAACTCTGCTCCTTCCAAATATATAATTATTATTTTAAAAACGAACTCATTTGGGCGATACAACCATGCTCATATTTTTACCTTCGAGCTTTGGCGGTTTTTCTGCCACACCGTATTCAGTCAGTGCATCGCGGAAACGTTCTAAAAGCTGAAGTCCCAAATTGCTGTGATGAACTTCGCGTCCGCGGAAACGAACGGTGATTTTTACCTTATCGCCACTCTTTAAAAACTTGGTGGTTTGATTTACCTTAGTATCAAAATCGTGATTGTCAATAGACGGCGAAACACGGATTTCTTTAAGACTTACAGTCTTTTGGTTTTTTCGTGCCTCTTTGTCGCGCTTTGCCAACTCAAATTTATACTTGCCGTAGTCCATGGTTTTGCACACCGGCGGCTCTGCCTTAGGCGAAATCATTACGAGGTCAAGATTTTTGTTATAGGCAACCTCAAGCGCTTCTTTTGAAGACATAATTCCAAGCTGTTCACCGGTATCGCTAACCAAACGAACCGATGCTACGCGGATTTCTTCGTTAATCAACAATTCTTGCTTACTGATGGAAAAGCACCTCCAACTTTTTATTACAGTAAATAAACCAATCCGCATAAACAAAAAAGCGGATAGAGAACCCTATCCGCAAATACACAAACAAAAAACTGCTGTATATTGACCACGTTGGCTGTGCCTGGTGGTGAGAAACGAATAGGTTTCTGCTTACTGACTAAATAATATTACCATACAAAACTAATATTGTCAATAGTTTTTTTAAAAAATATTTTAAAGGTTTAAAATAACCTTATCAATTTCGATTCCGCCGTAGTCTGCATCAGAATCAATGCACTTTCCGCAGTTATCACAAATCTTTTCGGGGTTTAAATCACATTTTTCGCACTCGCCGCAATTTGTGCAAAGCTTATCTTCTAATATACATTCTTTCAATACTATCACCTGCCCGAAACAATTGTATCATAAAAAAATATATTTTGCAAGCGGCGGCAAGGAGGATTTTGGGTGCAGTATGCCGCCGCCTGATGCGGCAGGGTAGTCGGTGTTATTTATCGCAAAGGAATAACAAGCTCTTGACCGATAAAAATTTCAGAGGTATCCATGTTGTTTTCGTATTTAACCTTAGCAATAAAGTCGCGTAAGTCCATGCGTTCAGGTTTATAGGGTGCACACAAATCCCAAAGAGTGTCGCCGGTGCTAACTGTTACGCTAACAAAATCAATACCGTCGTCAGCTACGGCAAAAACCCCAAGACCAAATGCCATAATCATAGCCATAACCATAATTAAAAGAGTTCTGCGCTGGCGACGTGCCTTTTCGCGATAATTTGTTCTTCTATGTGTTCTTTTCATTATTATCATCCTTTCTGCATACAAATTCGAAACATTTGTTCGGTTTCTGATTTCATTTTAACAGAACATTTGTACGTTGTCAATACTTTTTTAAAAAATTTTCGAACAAATGTTTGATTTTTTGAAAAATGTGTGTTACAATAGGTTTATAGAAAGAAAAAAGCTATATATAAATAAAGAAATTTTGGAGGTTTGTTATGGCAAAGAGGGAGAACAGAGAGCAACAAATACTTGATTTTATCAATCGTCAGATTGAGGATAAGGGGTATCCGCCGTCAATTCGCGAAATATGTGCGGCGGTGGGTCTTGCATCGCCTTCTACCGTTCATACCTATTTAAAAAAGCTTGAAGAAAAAGGTCTTTTGGTAAAGGACGGCTCTAAAACAAGAGCAATTCGTGTAGTTGGTCCCGATGCAGAAGAGCTTGCCGAGCCGGTTGAGGAATTTTTATCCGTTCCTGTAATAGGAACTGTTGCGGCAGGTGCGCCTATTTTAGCTGAAGAGAATGTTTTAAGAACATTTCCGTTGCCTATGGATTTTGCAAAAAATGCAGGAGTGTTTATGCTAAAGGTTAAGGGCGAAAGTATGATAAATGCCGGAATTTTAGACGGTGATTTTGTTATAGTAAGCCAGCAGTCAACCGCTCGAAACGGAGATATGGTGGTAGCCCTGGTTGATGATTCGGCAACTGTTAAAACCTTTTATAAAGAAAACGGATATTTTCGTCTGCAGCCCGAAAATGACACTATGGAGCCTATTATTGTTGACGAGGTAAGCATACTTGGCATAGTTGCCGGCGTGATTCGTATATATTAAGGAGGAAACTGCATCTATGTGTGTTGAAAATAAGATGCTGACAAACGCGGTTTATGATATTTCCGATAAGCTTAAGAAAATGCGCAGAGAACTGCATCAAATTCCCGAACTGGCATTTTGTGAAGAAAAAACTTCTGATTATATATGCAAAAAATTAGACGAGATAGGCATTACATATAAACGTGGCATTGCAAAAACGGGAGTAGTGGCATTAATTGAAGGAAAAAATGCGGCAAAAACCTTGCTTTTGCGTGCGGATATTGATGCTTTGCCGATGCAAGAGAATAAATCACGACCTGGTTGCTCTTTGCATGACGGAGTGATGCACGCGTGTGGTCACGATGCACACACAGCGGTTTTGTTGGGAGTTGCCGAGGTGCTGTGGTCCTTGCGAGACAATCTTTCATGCAATGTAAAGCTGGTGTTTCAGCCTGGAGAAGAGGATACCGGTGGAGCAGAGCCGATGATTTTAGAGGGCGTTTTAGAAAATCCTAAGGTGGATGCGGCAGTAGCTCTGCACGTTATGAACGAGGTTGAAACCGGCAAAATAAGAGTTAAATCGGGCGCAGTTATGGCTTGCCCCGATGAGTTTGATTTGAAAATAATCGGCAAGGGCGGTCATGGGGGATATCCTAAAGAGTGCATAAACCCGATAGAGGTTGCAAGCCGAATTATAACCGATTTTTATGCCCTGTCAGATGAGGTTAACGAACCCGACAGACCAGTTGTTATATCGGTTTGCTCAATGGAAGGCGGAACTTTTTATAACATAATTCCAAACGAGGTTTCGATAAGAGGAACAGTCCGTCTTTATGACAGCAAGCTGCGCAAAAATCTGCCGAATATGCTTGGGGAAATAATTAAGCGCAATACAGAAAGCTTTGGAGCAGAGTATGAGTGGGATTATCGGCTTATGTTTCCGCCGCTTATTAATGATGAAAAAATGGCGGAAGAGTTTTCTAATATATGTGATGATTTGTTAGGCGAGGATAATGTAATTAAAAACGGAACACCGTCTATGGCGGGCGATGATTTTGCATATTTTGCTGAAAAAGTGCCGTCGGTGTATTTTAATCTGGGCTCGGGGAATAAAGAAAAGGGCATAACAATGCCGCTTCACGCACCTGATTTTGACATTGACGACGATTGCCTTAAAACAGGAGTTTTAGCAATGTGCAGTTATGCGTTAAGGTTTGGGAAATAAAAAGATAAACGGTGTGTTATAATAGTCGGTAATTTAAAGCCAAACGATTTTGATTAATCGTTTGGCTTTAAATACAGATTTTATGTTTCCTTCGATATCCTTTGCTTTACCTTTAAAATTTCAGCTTGTTCTGCCTGCTTGTGTTTTTGCCAGCCGCGTGCGCTCATTTCTTCAAATATATCTGCACATATATCGTGCTCGTCGTCTAAAATATTCAAAAATGTGTTTCGCAAATCTTTACTGCTGCTATTGCAAACACAACTGTTATATGATGCTGTCATCATTTCTTGTGTATTTAACGAATCTAGCATCATTTCGCGTTCTGAAAGAGAAGCGGTGTTTGATGTATTATTTTTACTCATATTATTCTCCTATTGTAAATATCCCATTAATGTGTTAAAATGCTGCTGATGCTTGTCTGCTATGCGGTTGCAGGTGCTTTTTAGCTGTGCATCAGAGCATAAAGACGAAAATGCCCTGTATTTTTTTACAAGCATTTCTTCCTTTTCAAGCTGCGATTCAATTGAAGAAAGCTCTTTAGAAGTGATATTCATAATTTTTCCTCCTTTTATTTAGCTGGTTTTAGTGTGAATCTGGTTTGACATATTTATTCATTATTTATACGAATAACTTGCTCAAAATCAATTTTTTAATTAGAATTTTAAGCCGCTTGACAATAAAACAAACTTAATTTACAATGTTTATATAAATTTGATTGAATCGTGTTTTATAATAAACCGTAAAGGGGAGAGCATATGAAGCTGCTCGAATTTCAAGAGGTTGCGCAAAATAAAATAATGCTTGCTGATGCGTGTGCTCATTATTTCAAGGTCGCTCACGAGTGTGTATCAGAAATGTACCTTTCACAGCCACGTCCGTATTCCGGTTTTATTTATGTTGCTGAAGGTGCGCATATTTTTGTAGACTCTTATGGCAGAGAAATAAAAATAAAAGCAAATGAAATGCTGTATGCACCTAAAGGGTGCAATTATTATCACAGCCCGTGCATAGGTGAAAAGGACGAAAACGGCGATTTAATTACGCATACTGTTGTTTATGTTATGGATTTTAAACTCGTATTAAATGGCGAAAGTGTTGTTTTTTCTGACAAAATTATGCGTATAGATACAGAGCATAAAAAACTGCTTGGAGAAAAAATTAAAAATATGGTTAACGGCTATAACAGTGCTATGCCGTCATATAGCCGTCTTCAGTCACGTTTTTTTGATATGCTGACAGATATATGTGATGAATATGCTAAAAAAAGGCTGTCTCCCCAAAAATACAAAATGTTAAAACCGGCTATAGAATACCTTTCAAATAACGATGCGGCAAGCATTGATGTTTCTGCGCTTGCCGAGCTGTGCTACATAAGCAAAAATTATTTTCGTAAACTTTTTTATGAATATTACGGATGCTTACCGCATCAGTATTTAAACGAGCTTAAATTAAAACGTGCGGCCTATCTTCTTGAAACGGGCAATTACAGTATATGTGATATTTCAGATATGCTCGGTTATGCCACACCGTCATATTTTTCGTTATGCTTTAAAAAATATTACGGATATCTTCCATCGGAGTATAAAAAATAGAGTGAAATTTGTGTGTTTTTTTGATATTTTTAAGGTTTTTTATTACTTTACACCTCTTTTAATCGAGTTTATAATGTTGCTTAATGGCAATGCGATAAATGTTTAAAAAGAGGTGTTTTTATGTCTGAGATAACAAATAAAAATTCGGTTTTTGTCTTGTGCTCATCACTTGAAAACCAAGGTGGTTGGGTGCTCGACACACAGTTTATAGTTAATATGGGGCTGCCGTATCTGCTTGCACACGGCTTGGGTAATCCCGTAGATGATGCATACGGTAAGGTTGTATTTCCTGATAGCGGAAGTTATCGTGTTTGGGTATATACAAAGAACTGGTCTGCATATTGGAAGCCTGAATACGCACCGGGTAAGTTTGAGGTTATATGTGGAGACTACAGACGCGAGTTTGGAGACGGAGAGCCTGACTGGCATTGGCAGGATGGCGGTGTAATTAATATTGATACACCCCAGCAGAAGCTTGTTTTGCACGACCTTACCGGTTTTGAAGGTCGTGTGGGTGCGTTGATTTTTACTTTGGATAACGATTTTGTTCCACCGAGTAATCCTGATGAGATAAATGCACTCAGAAAAAAATTGTGCGGCTTTGATAAACCAAAAGAATATGAATATGATTTTGTAGTTGTCGGTGCAGGTATCACGGGTATGTGTGCGGCAATCGAGGCAGCAAACCGCGGTCTTAAAACGGCACTTGTAAACGACCGTTTTGTTGCAGGCGGCAACAATAGCTCAGAAATACGTGTGTGGCTTACGGGTGATACAAAATTCGATGAATTTCCTGCAATAGGCAGACTGACCGATAGATTTGAGCAAAAAGTAAGGGATATTTCGGGCACAGCTAACAAACCCGAAAATTATGAAGATAATAAAAAAATGGATATATTAAAGGAAACCGAAAATTTAACCCTGTATTTCGGTGAATATCTCGTTTCGTCAGATACAGTTGAGGGTGTAATTAAATCAATTGAGCTTATGAACGTAGTAAGCGGAGAACCGACTGTTCTTAAAAGTAAGCTGTTTTGTGATTGCACAGGCGACGGAACCTTGGGATATATGTCAGGGGCTGAGTACGAAATGACAGCTGAAGGGCATATGGAGCAGTCAAACTTCTGGTATGTAGAGGACACGGGTGAGCCTAGCGATTTTCCGAGCTGTCCTTGGGCAATTGACTTAAAAGAAGCAAATTTTCCGCACAGATTAAGAGGCTCAAAAGACGAAAAAGAGATAAAAAATGCTGAGCGCAACCTGGGTTGCTGGTTCTGGGGAAGCGGATTTGAGCACGACCCGATTAAAAAAGCTGAATATTCGCGTGATGTAAACTTCCGTGCTATGTACGGTGCGTGGGATGCTATTAAAAATACAGACGGTGACCTTCCGAATCACCGCATAGGCTTTTGCTCATACATAACAGGCAAGCGAGAATCAAGACGACTTTTGGGCGATGTTATATTAAACGAAAGCGATGCACGTTTAGGCAAACGTTTCCCCGACGGTCTTATAGGTGTAAATATAACCTTTGATGTTCACGTTATTAATAATGCGTATTACGGAGCATATCACGAGGGGGATGCGTTTATAACAAAATGCTGGTGGCATAACGATTTTCCAAATCCCTTCTTTATTCCTTATCGTTGCCTATACTCAAAAAATGTTAAAAATATGTTTATGGCAGGCAGATGCTTAAGTGTAACTCACGAAGGTCTTGGAATGTTTCGTCTTATGCGTACCTGCGGCCTTATGGGAGAGGTAGTAGGTCGTGCCGCTGCTCTTGCACACAAATACGATACCCAGCCTAGAGGTGTGTATGAAAAGCATTTAGATGAGCTTATTTTGCTTTGTAAATAAACAAACTGAGCCAAAGCTTTTTTCCTATCCCCTAAAAAGCAAAGGCTGTTTGAAAGGTCAGCTGACTTTTTAAACAGCCCTTTTTATATGCAAAAAATACTGGTGTTTTATATATTTATGTGTTATAATTATAAATCAGTGAATAAATATTTATATATAAAATGACAGGAGAATGAAAATGAACATTATTGAAATTTTAAAATCCTTGCTTTTGGGTGTTGTAGAGGGTATAACAGAGTGGCTTCCTATCAGCTCGACAGGGCATATGATTTTAGTTAACGAGTTTATAGGAAACAGCGGTTTTACAAGCTCTGACTTGTATCTGTACGTTATACAGCTTGGTGCGATTTTAGCCGTTGTTACGCTTTATTTTAACAAGTTAAATCCGTTTTCGCCCAAAAAGACTGCCGAACAAAAACACGACACGTGGCAGATGTGGTTTAAGGTTATAGTCGCTTGTGTTCCTGCGGCGGTTATAGGTCTTGCTCTCAACGATTTTATGGAAAAGTTTGAAAACTGGTATGTTGTTTCGGCTATGCTTATTTTGTATGGTATTGCATTTATATTTATAGAAAAAAAGCAGAAGAAGACGAAGATAGATTCAATATCTCAGCTTGATTATAAAACTGCATTGTTAATAGGTGCTTTTCAGGTTTTATCTATCATTCCGGGAACTTCGCGTTCGGGTTCGACCATTTTAGGAAGTATGATTTTAGGTTGTTCACGTGCGGTGTCAGCTGAATTTTCGTTCTTCCTTGCTATTCCTGTAATGTTTGGTGTAAGCTTTCTTAAAATTGTTACATATGATGCAGCGCTTGCAGCTAGCGACATTATAACACTGCTTGTCGGTATGGCTGTTGCATATGTAGTATCGATGCTTGCGATTAAGTTTTTGGTTGAGTATGTTAAAAAGCACGATTTTAAATCTTTCGGATATTATCGTATTATTTTAGGTGCCATTGTAATTGCATTTTTTCTGTTGTTTCGATAATTTATAAAGGAATCGACAGAAAATCGTTCGACTTAAATATCGCGCATATGACAGATTATCTGCATATTTTTTCGGATAAACTGTCATAGGGCGCGTTTTTTTATTGTTTATACCCAAAAAACAGCGAATATTGACGCATAATTTTTCTTCCATTTTTTTACAATTGATGGTATTATTTTATTGTAAAAAGTTGGAAAATACAGAATTTAGTTTTTTGGGAGGTAAAAATATGGAATTAATGTCATTATTAAAAGAAAACAAAAAACAACTGTCGATTGTAAATCCGCAAAAGGTAATGAATTTATCAATTGAGGCAATAATGCCGAATCCGAACAGTTCAAGGCGGATTTTTGATGACAGTGAGTTGTGGCAGCTTAGTTATTCTATTCGCACCTATGGTGTTATGCAACCGATAATTGTAAGAAGATTGGGAGCTGGTGTGTATGAGCTTATTGCGGGTGAAAGACGGTTAAGAGCATCAAAGCTTGCAGGTAAAAAAACGATTCCTGCAATTTTGTTCGAAGCCAGTCACGATGCAGCGGTCGTTATGAATATGATAGAGAATACTCAACGCTCAAATTTAAGTTTTGTAGAAGAAGCAAAAAGTTATGACCACTATATTAAAAGATACGGGTTCTCGGTTAGTGAGCTGGCAAAAAAGTTAGGTAAAAATCCATATGAAATTGAAAATAAATTGCGCATTTTAAAATTGCCGCCCGAGGTGGTTAGCAAACTGGCGGGTCACAATCTTACTGAATTTCATGCAAATTCGCTTTTAAGGCTGTCGGATAAAAATTTACAAAAAGAAGTTATAGATATTATTATCGGACGTGGTTTTGATGTGGCGCAGACGGATGCATACGTAGACAAACTGTTAACAGGAAAAATATTTACAAAACGCGGAGCAAAAGCAATAAAAGATTATAAATTTGTTCCTAAAACAATGGAACAGCTAAGTGTAGCGTTAACCGAAGCTGGAATAGGTGCTGTGCTTAAAAGCCGTGATTTAAAAAACAGCATTCAATATACAATTACTGTTGCCAAGCCTATAGAGGAAGGGGAACAGATAACCGTGTAACAAAATAACTTCCGCTCTTTGCGGAAGTTATTTTGTATTTAATCTTAAAAATAAACAAATAAACTGGACATTTTAAAAATTTGTGATAATATATATAATAGGATAGTTTTTTACTTGTAAAATTTAATTTCGGAGATGAGTCTCACATATGAATAAATATAAAAATCTTGCGAAAAACACAATGGTTTTTGCAATAGGAACATTGGCATCGAAGCTTATGGTTTTCTTTTTAATGCCGTTTTATACCCGTGTGCTGTCAGAGTCAGCATACGGAACGGTTGATATCGTAGTTCAGACCTGTAACTTATTAATTCCACTTGCGACATTGGGCATTACACACGCTATAATACGTTTTGGACTGGATAAGCTTACAGATAAAAAAAGTGTATACACGTTAGGTCTGCTAACAGTTTGTTGCGGTTTTTTGGTGCTGTTGTGCTTTGCTCCGCTTATTAAAAAAATTGATTTTTTATCTGAATATGTAGGATATATATACATTTTTATACTGGCATCATCGTTTCAGATGGTGTGTGCAGAATTTATACGTGCATTAGGCTATGTTCGGCTTTATGCAGCAGACGGTGTATTTCGCACAGTACTTATGATAGTGCTTAATATTGTTTTTTTAGGACCTTTAAATATGGGTCCGGCAGGATATATGCTTGCAAATATTTTAACAGATGTAGTTTCGACAGTTTTATTGTTTTTTATCGCAAAATTGTATAGATACATAAGCATAAAAAGTGCAAGCAAAGATTTAGGAGCGCAGATGCTTAAATATGCAGTGCCTATGATTCCGAACACAATATGCACGTGGATAATAAATATCTCCTCTCGCTATATTATTGCATTTTTAATAAGCACAGCGGCAAATGGGCTTTATGCGGTTGCAAATAAAGTTCCTACTATTTTAATTCACGTGTCTAACATCTTTAGCGGAGCATGGCAAATATCTGCCGTAACAGAAGAAAAAGAAAGAGAGAGATTTTTTTCTCAGGTATTTGGTATGTATTGTGCGATTGCGTTTTTATCAGGCTCTGTTTTGATTGCAACTGCACAAATATCGACAGCACTTTTAGCATCGCCTGACTATTTTGAAGCTTGGAAATATCTGCCGTTTTTGGTTATGGGCACAATGTTTAGTTGCCTGGCGGCATTTCTTTCAAGTGTGTATATGGTTGAAAAAAAGAGTCAGTATACCTTTTACACAACATTGATTGCGGCAGTTGTAAATATTGTGCTTAACATTGCTTTAATTCCGTTTTTCGGAGCGAACGGAGCGGCAATTGCAACCTTTATAAGCTATTTTACAATGTTTTCCATAAGATTTATTCATACAAGAAAGTGGATTAAAATTCGAATGAATCCTGCGTATTTTTGGTCCAATTTTGTAATTATTTTATTGCAATGTATTTTAATTCTTTTAGAACTGCCGTATTATCTTATATATCAG
>JAZOBB010000028.1:0-3787 GCA_045595745.1 Clostridia bacterium
GTGAAAGCAATTCGGGGAATACCTAGGCCTAAGCAGGGTCCTAGATATAAGTGGTCGGAAGAAGAAATTGATAAAATGATTAAATTGCACGAACAGGGAAAGAAAACCGCAGAAATTGCGGCGATTCTCGGAATTGATGTATTAAAAATAAGAGGCAAGTTATGCAGGCTTGCGCGAGCGGAACGAGAGGTGTTGATTTAATGAATAAGGCAATATTAGTCGGCAGACTGACAAAAGACCCTGAGCTTAAAAGCACACCGAGCAATGTTATGGTATGCAGCTTTATTGTTGCCTGCGACAGACGTTATTCTCAAGACGGAGAACGCCAAGCCGACTTTATAAACTGCGTTGCGTGGCGACAGCAAGCGGAGTTTATTTCCCGTTACTTTAAAAAGGGAGAGCGCATCGCCTTAGAGGGAACAATCCAGACACGTAGTTGGCAGGACAACAACGGATATAAGCATTATGTTACAGAGATTGTGGTAGATAACGTAGAGTTTGCGCAATCAAAGAGCGCAACCGCCCCGGCATCACCTGCGCCGGCGGTACCATCACCTGCAGAACCGCAGGAACAGACAGACGAAGGTTATAACGAATTTTCGGCAGCTTACTTAGGAGAAGATTTGCCGTTTTAGAAAGGAATTGATACAACGATGTCAACAAAAGAAGCAAACCAAATCATATGGCTAAGTCCTGATGAAATACATCCACACCCGAATAACCCAAGAAAAAATCTAGGAGACTTAACAGAGCTGGCAGACAGCATAAGATTTGTAGGAGTGTTGCAAAATCTTACGGTCGTTCCCGGGCATGTGCTTACTGATGATGAGTGGGTAGAGCTGGTACGCAAATACAGAGAAAATCCGTCAGAAGAAATCAGCAAAATAATGAACGACAAGTGGTCGCCTGAAGGCTACACGGTAATTATAGGGCACAGACGACATGCGGCATCAAAACTGGCAGGTCTAGAAAAGCTGCCGTGCATTATAGCTGATATGGATAAGAAACAGCAGGCGGCCACGATGCTTTTAGAGAATATGCAACGTTCAGACCTGACTATGTACGAACAGGCACAAGGCTTTCAGATGATGATTGATTTAGGCGAAACACAAAACAGCATAGCGGAGAAGACTGGTCTTTCTCCTGCAACTGTCAGCCGAAGATTAAAATTGCTTGTGCTGGACAGCGATAAACTGCATAAAGCAGAGCAACGTGGAGGAACTTTAGAGGACTACATAAAGGTTTCGGAAATCACTGACGCAAAAGTAAGAGACAAGCTTACTGACGCAATAGGCACATCGAATTTTAACTGGAATTTCAGAGACGCAATGGAAAAGCAGCAACTTAAGGAAAAAATGCCTTCGATTAAAGAAGAAATGAAATCAATTGGCGCAAAAAAAGACGACAGCATCCATTCGTGGAGCGGAGGATATGAAGTAGCGGCCAGCGTAAGCGTTAGCGAATACAAAGAAGGCAGCATTTCTAAGAAAGCGAAAAAGACGGTTGAATACTACTGGAATATTTGCAACGACACAACAATTTATCTATTTAAAAAAGCCGCAAAAACAAAGAGTAAACCTGTCCAGAAATCCAAAAAAGAAATTGAAGTTGAGGAATTAAACCAAAAACTTGCCGACCTTACTCAAAGAGCATATGAGAGCCGCAGAGAATTTATAGTCAATTTCTCGGCCGGTAAAAAGTTTGCTCAAGAGATTAATGACTGGCTTTGGGATTTGATGTTAGAAAAACTTAGTGGCAAATACATGAATACCGATTGGGAATTACTGTACGAAAAGATTGGCAAGGAGTACACAAAAAATTCTTATTATTGTGAACGTGCAGACCTCGAAAGATATATATCCGAAAACCCCAGCAATGCCTATGCGGTAATAGCGACGGCATCTTGCGGAAGAAAGGACGAAGGCTATTATGGAAGAGGTTATAGTGAAAGAATGCCGGAATACAGGGAAAATCACACGCTTGATTTATTGTATAAATATCTTTGTAATATAGGCTACGAAATGTCAGACGAAGAAAAGGCTCTGCAGAATGGTACACACGAACTTTTTAAGCAAGGGGCTAAAGAATAATGACAGATGCAGAATATCAGAAAATAATACAGGGAGCGCAGAGCAGGAGAAAAGGCAGAGCCTTCGAGGATATAATCAGCGCATCGTGTGAGTATTACAAAATGCACGGCATGGCAGAGATAGACAAAACACCCGAGCCGGTTCATCAGGTAAGCAAGATGGATAGCCGGGGAAAGTTTACTGCATTTTATGAGAAAAAGGCACAGCCGGATTTTAAAGGTACGTTAATCGGCGGTAAATCTATCGTGCTTGAGGCAAAGGATACAGATTCGGACCGCATAAGCCAAAGCGCAGTAACCGAAGAACAACAAAAGGCACTCGAAAGACATTTTAAGCTCGGCGCAGAGTGCTTTGTGATTGTAGCCTTCGGCCTGCAAAGATTTTATCGCATCCCCTGGACACTATGGCGAGAAATGAAATTAGAATACGGACGCAAATACATAAAAGAATCAGAAATGACGGCATACCGCTTAAAGTACTTTGGCGGTGTGTTGGACTTTCTGGAAAATGTGAAATGTGGGGGAGGTTGAAATATGAAATCAGTATTAATAAGCATCAACCCTAAATGGTGCGCAAAAATTGCATCGGGCGAAAAAACAGTTGAGGTCAGAAAAACGAGACCGAAGCTTGAAACGCCTTTTAAGTGCTACATTTATTGCACGAACTCAAAAAAAGATTTTTTGCAGAGCAGAAACAATGCGTTGTTTTATTGCGAAAATAGAGATTTTATAGGCGGTCACGGTTGCGGGCTTTACAAAAGGCTAAACGGCAAAGTAATAGGCGAATTTGTATGCGATGAAATCGGAACATACGAAATTGAAGGGTTTGACAAAAATAATACACTATATCAAAGCATTAGAAGACACATATACGACGAAGAATTCGAACACACCTTGTCATTTACAGAGTTTTCAAACGATATGGAACAAGACGAAATCCCAAAAAAAGGTTTGTTAAAACAAAGTTGTCTTACTTTCGAAGAAATAGCCGAATATATAATCGGCGACAAAGAATTCAACTTTTACACATTTTACGGGTGGCATATATCCAACCTTGTAATTTATCAAGAGCAAAGCGAAATCGGAGAACTTTATAAGGCTTGCGATAAACCACCATTTACAGATTGTACTTGGTGCATAGAAAAAAGAGATTGTGCGTGTCAACCATTAAAAAGACCGCCACAGAGCTGGTGCTACGTAGAGAGGAGAGAAGCCTAATTAACGAAAGACAAACAAAACAACCATACTGCAACAGGTGTCACGCATGGGACAATGTAGACTGCGAGAATTGTGTGATGTATTTACAGAAACAAAGACAAGGAGGAACAGATAATGTTATCAAAGAAAAATCAGAAATACATATTTGAAAGATTATTAAGAGCCGATTCGGTGATGTACGAGGCTTTGGAAGACGGACGGTTTGTATTTACAGACGGCGTAAGGCTGTTTGTGTTCTCTGAGGAACAAATAAAATTTGATATTTCAAAATGCGCTCCGAGCGATAAACTTAAACCTATTTTACGTGGCGCGCTTGACGGGATGCAATATGCTTTTTCGGAAGAGATAAGAGTAAACGACAACAAAAACAAAACTTATCGCAAGTTGGTATCACCTACAGACTCAATATGGATTGAAGAAAAATTTGCAAAAGAGTATCGAGATTGCACGTTGATAGGAAATGGAAGCAGAATGCCTTTG
>JAZOBB010000029.1:0-10931 GCA_045595745.1 Clostridia bacterium
CGCTGCCTCTGATTCATCAGCATACATAGTTTTCAAAACAGAACCGTCTGTATACTCAGTTTCGAGCTTAAATGTGTCTTTGTTTGGTGTTTTACCATCTTTAATTTTAAAGTAAAACTCCATAAACACACTTTCTTCATCAAATTTTACTTTGTCGCCGCTGATATATGTATCTGCTTTAATTGCTATTCTTCCGTTTTGACGAATTATATAAAACGGTGTAAATGAAAATTCGTAATCTTCAGATGTATAGGCATTAAAAGCTCTTCTTACAACTGAGTCAGTAGCTGTAGGAGATATTCCGATATTAGAATATGATGACTTGTTTACAGGCTGAACTACAGATTCATCGTAAGAGAATACTACACCTGTTACGTCAATTCCTTTGGCATCATCAGGAAGTGTTGCTTTAAATACGAGTTTATTAATTCCTAAAGCCTCATCTACACCAAATTCGCTTATGTTGAGTATGCCTTTGCTAACATATTCGGGTGCTTCTTCTGATACTAAAGGTTCTTCGGAAGGTTCTACAGGCTCATCAGGCACCACGGGTTCTTCAGATTTTTCAGGAACTTCAGGCTCTACCGGTGCTTCAGATTCAACAGGAACCACAGGCTCTTCTGAAACTACAGGAGGTTCTGTCGGCTCAATATCAGTATAGGGGAACGATGCTAAATATGCGGTGTCTTCTGCATCGACTTTAGCCCAACCATATTTGTATGTATTATTACCATAGATGTTTATTGCTGCAGCATCGTCCTGGTTTGCATACATTTGCTTAAGAACTGAACCATCTGCATATTCAGTTTCAAGCTTAAAGGTTGTGTTGTCTATAGACATACCTTCTTTAACTCTGAAATAAAACTCTGTAAATACCATACCATTTGATGCGTCAATATTTCCTTCGGTGGTATATGTATCTACCTTAATTGCAATTCTGCCATTTGCTTCCACTACCTTAAACGGAGCAAATGAAAATTCATAGTCATCATCAGAATATGCTAACAATACTCTATTTAATGCAGTATCACTTGATGATGCTGTAATTTCTACATCATAACCATTTGAATGTCTTACCGGCTGAATTACCGCACTGTCATACGAAAACAAAAGACTAGTTGCGTTTACATAAGCACTGTATGCCGGTGTTGTTGCTTTAAACACAAGCTTTTTAACTCCTGCATCAATATCCGATGCATCTTCTGCTGTTACGTCTATTCTTGCCATGCCGGGCTCTACTTCTACAGGAGGTACAACAGATTCTATAGGCTCTTCAGGCATCACGGGCTCATCTGATTCAACAGGCTCAACCGGTGAATCTTCTGTATACGTCGGAGCCTCGGATACAGCAGGTTCTTCCGGCTCTACCGGTTCTTCAGTTACTTCGGGCTCGTCAGTAATATCGTATCCCGCAAATCTGAATGATTCTAAAGTCATTGTGTCGCTACCTGATGCTTTTCCGTATTGATACTTACCTACCAATACAGCTGCTGCCTCGCTTGCATCAGGATACATTTGATATAAAACAGAGCCTTCATAATAATCTGTTTCGAGCTTAAAGGTGTTTCTGTCCGGCTTTGCACCATCTTTAACTCTGTAATAAAACTCTGTAAATACCATACCGTTTGTTGCATCAATCTTTGCATCGACAGAATATGTATCTGCTTTAATTGCTGTTCTGCCGTTTGATTCGATTACATTAAATGGTGTAAATGAAAATTCATATCCTTCATAATCGTCAACGTATGCAGTAAATGCTCTTTTTACCATTGTCATACTTGCGCCTGATGAGATACTTACATCTGCACCATTTGTACTTCTTACCGGCTGAATCACAGCATTATCGTATGAGAATACAAGGCTGGTAAATGCCACACCATCGGCTCCCGGCGGTGTTGTTACCTTAAATACAAGCTTATAAACTCCTGCATCAATATCTGATGCATCTACTTCTGTTATTTCGATTTTAGCAGTATCGGCAGCAACAACCACACCGCAGGTACCTAAAACCATTAAAACAGCAAGCAGAATATGAAGCATGCTTTTTAAAGTTTTTTTCATTGATATTTCCTCCTGTATTTTTACTTATAAAATACTATTTTATTATATTACTTGAATTATAGCCACCAAGCAATATACTAAGGTCTGCAATGTTAACCGCACCATTGCCGTTTATATCAGATAACGGATTAGAAAGCTCATTGTATGCTGTCTGCTTGTTGTAATCTGCAAGCAAAGCACTTAAATCCATAATGTTTACAGTACCGTTTGCAACGATATCGCCGGCTAAGGTTGTCATATCAACCGTATCAAGAGTTACATCACTTGTAGCCGCAACTTTTATGTAGGTATAAGAACAGAAGCCGTCTTTGGTAAATTTAACGCTGTATGTGCCAAACGGAACAGAGATTTCGTAAGTGCCATCATCGTATGTATCAGCAGTGGCAACTATAACTCCGTTGTTATCCATAACAGTTACTGTTATAGGTTTTGAAGGACAGACGTTATCAAAAACAGCACCCGAGATAATTGCTTGTTCTTTTTCATTTTCTCCATCATCAGCTTTAGGTGCAGACTCTAAAACACCAATCATCTGTGCTGTATCAAAGCTCGGTCCGCCGATAAACGCAGTGCTAGGAACGTATGCAGGATCACTCGGGTCAGGTCCCATAGGTCCAAAGCTGTTAAATGTTATGTCGCCCTCAGCATCTGCCGTTGTCTGATAAACATAAACTAAATCATCAGAAGTTGCCAGATGAATTTCATCACCTGTTCCGCTAATAGCCGCTAAGCCGTACATACTGCCAGCATTTTCTGCGCCGACGTTGTAGGTAATGCTATAACGGTCGTTTTCATCGGGCATATATGCCGAAACTCCAAAAGATGAAAATACAAGTATTGCCATTACTAATACCAGTGCTGTTTTTTTCATTTTAATCGTTCCCCTTTAGATTATTATATTTTTATTTTATATTTAAAAACGCAATGCGTTATTTTTTTATCAATTGTAATATTTCAGACAATGCGTTTTTTTCTGTTGTTCGGGTCTCTTTCCACGGATTCGTAAGCGGAGAAATAATTACTGCTCTGTTTTCTTTGTTCCAATACACATCGCAATTAAATTCTTCAGAAACAAATCTTACAGGAACCATAGTTCTTTCTTCTACAACCTCGATAGGTGCATCATAAACTATAGTTTTGCCATTTACTGTAAACTCCGCTGAACCAAAGGTAATTTTTATCTCTTTATTACCTTTTTTAATTATGCAACCATCCCAGCCGCTTTCCCATATAACATCTGCGCCGAGGGTTTCGGCAACAAATCTTAACGGAACTAAAGTGCGGTCATGGCTTATGTACGGCACTACTAGACTGTTATTTTCATCAATTGCCACCTTTTTGCCGTATGCAACTGCATTGCTGTTGTCTATTTGCAGACAAATTATATCTGATTTTCTTTGTTCTATAGTTTGTTCTATGGTTTGCTCTGCCTCATTATTCTTCTTTTTTGCAGAGCTTATTGAACTACCCGAGCCTGTATTTGTGCTTATGTCTGACAAGTCAGATTCATCAGTCGTATCCTCTACTTTTTCGCTTTGTTCAGGTTTTTTTCCGATTTCCAAATCTGATATGCTACATTCTATTGTATTTTCTTTTTCATCAGCAAGGAGCAAATTTTTAATTTTAATTGTTGTATATGCATCTTCACTTAAAGGCGATAAATTAAAATTAATTATTTCTCCGTTTTCAGCAATCGGTGTAAGTGACATAAAAGAAACCTTAACCGAATTTTCTTTATATTTATCATTTACAACAGAGATTGCATTTTTTATTATCTCTCCCTGAGTAACATTGCTTATGCTAAAAGAATTGTGGTCATACTCTATTTCAAACGACCCCGCACAAAAGCCTGTGTTGCCTTTTATGCTGATGCTTACTAAGTATTGTGAATTAGTTTGAGAGTATGTAATATCTAATGCTGTGGATTCTGCATATGCTGTTATATTAAAACATAACAAAATCATCAAAAATACAAATATTATTCTGCGCATAAATCAGTTCCTCCAAGTGCATACAAAAATTCCAATATACCAATATATACTATATCATAAGAAATCTTTTTTGTAAACAGAAAAAATCAAATTTCGGCAGAAAGTTTGACAAAAAAACAATGCCGAGTGTTAATTAAAACACTCGGCAAAAATCTTTTTTAGTTACATAAACATTAAAACATCTCTTGTAATGTTTTAATCACCTTAACAATTGTAGGAATTATCAATATTATACTAAAAACTAAAAGCAACTTTCTTAAAGTTTTAGTAAATCCCGGAATAAACGACACAAGCAATACACCCGAGATAGCACCTGCAATTTTAAGCGATGCTATATCATTTCTATTTAGCTTTTTTGACAATTTCTTTTTAAAATCACCAAAAGCATTATAATATACGGACATACATTTTGACATCGTAATTCCTCCCTACTTTTATTTTAATAAAATTAACGATAAAGCGGATATTTTGAGCACAATGCTTCTACGCGTTTTGCAACCTCTGCTTTGTTATTTTCGAAATCTGACAAGGTCATTTTAATGAGCTTAGCAATTTCTACCATATCATCTTCTTTCATTCCACGGGTTGTAGATGCAGGTGTTCCGATACGGATACCGCTTGTTACAAACGGGCTTCTTGTTTCGAGCGGAATAGTATTTTTGTTTACGGTAATTCTAACCTCATCAAGCATTTTTTCGGCATCTTTACCTGTAATATCCATATTAGTTAAGTCAACAAGCATTAAGTGGTTGTCTGTGCCGTCAGATACAATTTTAAATCCTTCATCTGTAAGAGCCTTTGCTAACGCTGCTGCATTTTTTACAACCTGTTTCTGATATTCTTTAAATTCAGGACTTAATGCCTCTTTAAAGCATACTGCTTTTGCAGCAATAACATGCATTAAAGGACCACCCTGTATTCCCGGGAATACTGCTTTATTTATCATCTGTGCATGCTCTTCTTTACACAAAATTAAACCACCGCGGGGGCCGCGAAGTGTTTTATGAGTTGTTGTTGTTACAAAGTCTGCATACGGAACAGGATTCGGATGTAACCCTGCAGCAACCAAGCCTGCAATGTGCGCCATATCTACCATAAAATATGCGCCGACTTCTTTTGCTATTTCTGCAAACTTTTCAAAATCAATTGTTCTTGAATATGCACTTGCACCCGCTAAAATAAGCTTGGGTTTGTTTTCAATTGCTAAGCGGCGAACTTCATCATAGTCAATCATTTCGGTTTTTTCGCTTACGCCATAAGGAATAATATTAAAATATTTTCCCGAAATGTTAACCGGGCTACCGTGTGATAAGTGTCCGCCGTGAGAAAGATTCATACTAAGTACGGTATCGCCAGGTTTTAAAGCTGCAAAAAACACAGCCAAGTTTGCCTGCGCACCTGAATGTGGCTGTACATTTGCGTGTTCAGCACCGAAAAGCTCTTTTGCTCTTTCAATAGCAAGGCTTTCTGCGACATCAACAATTTCGCATCCGCCATAGTAACGTTTGCCCGGATATCCCTCTGCATATTTATTTGTAAGCGGTGAACCCATTGCTGCCATAACAGCCGGTGTTACGCAGTTTTCGGATGCAATAAGCTCAATATTGCGATTCTGACGATCTACTTCTTTTTCAATGACCTCAACAATTTCGGGGTCGATACTTTTTATACACTCTAAATCAAACATTATAATTTGTCTCCTTTTCCTTTGTAAAAATATTATCTCAAAAAATTATTTTCTTTTTTTCTTGTTTTTACGTTTAGCTTTAGCTGCGTCAAGCTCAACCTTTTCTTTAGCGACAGGCTTGTTAACCTGAACTGATGTGATAATTGCCATTATTATAAAATAAACTGCCATTGCAACGTAAACTGCAATAACTGCCTCAATATTGCCGTAACCAGGAATAAATGAAAGTTTAGCTGCATAAAGCATTGCGCAAATTACAAAATCCCCAAGAAAAATCGCACTGTAATTTTTAAGCTTAGGATATTTAAATTTTCCAAGCAAGAAAAAGCCGATTGTTCCGATTGCGCCGATTATTCCAAGAATGAGTAGTATTGTATAGGTAACACCTGCATATACTCCTCCGCTTCTTAATGCATTATTTACATAAAGTAAAATAAGTGCCGCACCAAGAAGTATTCCAAAATTGAGCACCAGTCTGTTAGACAGCTGTTCTTTTCTTTCTTTTGTGATTTCGTTTGTCATTTTAACACTCTCCTAAATTGTTTATAGTAAATTTTTAAAAACTAATTTATTCCAGCTCACCCAGTTCATACAAAACAGCTGTTAAAACTGTGTGACCTGCTGTTTCGGTTCTTAAAATCCGTTTGCCTAAGGTTACGCTTTTTGCACCAGATGAAATTAACATATCTACTTCACTGCGCTCAAGTCCACCCTCGGGACCGATAATAATTCCGATTTTTTTAGAATCATTATTAGCTTTAAGAACAGTTTTAAGCGATACTTCCGTTTCTTCTTCATATGCAACTAACAATAAATCAAAATCTTGCGCAATCAGGCAAATATCTTTAATTTCCGAAACTTCGTTTACCTTAGGAATTTTACCGCGTCCGCATTGCTTTACTGCCTCTGCCGCAATTTTATTCCAACGGTCAAGCTTTTTCTTTTCAGCCTGCGGATTTTCAAGCTTAACAACAGTTCTTTTGGTCATAACCGGAACAATGTTCATAATACCAAGCTCTGTACATTTTTGTATGATATATTCCATTTTAGATGCCTTAGGTATTCCTTGAAACAAAGTAACCTCGACCGAAGGCTCTGTTTCACTCGGACAAGAACTGACTATATTAAGCGATATTGCGTCTTTATTTATTTCAGAAATATCGGCTTCGTAATCTGTTCCCTCACCGTCACATAAAGCTACTCTGCTTCCGACAGGCAAACGCAAAACTTTTGCAATGTGAGAAACATCACTTCCGCAAATTTCGGCTTTATTATTGTTTATTGAATCTTTATCCACAAAAAATTTAGGCAAAATCTCACCTTTTTCTTATCTATTCTGCAAAAAATACTATACCAACTAATTATACCATTTATATCTGTGTTTTGTCAACTACGAATACGCATTCACATCATAATTTTTGCACAAAAAAAGAGAAGCCACCGCTTCTCTTTTTCCTTTGTTCTTTATCTTCCTGCTTTTGGCTTAAATGTTTTACATTGTACTCCACACTGTTGAATAGGGTCGCATGTACATACCTCTATGCTAGAGGCTTCGCACTCGTTGGCCTCTCCATGATACTCACAGTTGGTTACGGTACACATAATGCCCGCTAATGCCTTATCTGTTTTTCTTGCATTTGACATCATTAATTCCTCCTTTTGTTTTAGTTATAGTTTGTACAGCATTTTTTTGTTTATTCTCATATATCATCTGCTTTTAAATATTTTGTTTAAATTGTCCCGCAATACTCCCACCTTCATTCTTATTAACCGTCCGTCAGAATATACAGTAGCCTTACTTATAGACTCAATACTTTTTTGCATCTGTTCTAACTCTTTATAAGGTATATCAGTTGATTCTCCAACCTCTTTAAGGACAGACTTTGTTAAATCTATCGCAAAATCAAGCTCTGCTTTACTTTCAGATTCTATCTCAAGTAAATTAAGACAGTACTCTAATCTTAAAATACATGCTCTCTTACTGCCTGCATAATGCTCAGAAATGGCACCTATAATATATATGCCGTCATTTATTGCACGCATTGTTTCCGTGTCGTTTTTTTGGTTTAATTGGTGAGCAAGTCTGTTTACAGTTGAATCTAAACCATTTATCAGTTCGCTATCGACACCATCTTCTGAAAGAGTAAGCCTAATATTTTCCATAGATTTTAAACATTCTTTTAAATAATAATAACTTTTGTCGAAATTTTTAAGTGTATTCTCTACATTATCAAAAGATAGCGAAAAACCTGCAGATGCTTGAATTGCTTTTTCCTCGAGCTCTTCATCAGGCAACACTTCTCCGTTTTTATTTGCTGTTTTTATTCTGTATATGGCAGAAAAATGATTTTTTATCAGTTTAAGTTCTGCAGGCATTTGTTCTTTATCATTACTTCTGGCTGAGCACGAACATAATAAAATTACGGCTGTTAAAATTGGCAAAATCCATTTTTTCATTCACACTCACCTCTTAATTGAGTTTAACCGAATGCCTTTGTTTGAATACATAAAAAATGCTGGTATTTTTTTATATTGTGTGATATAATTAATATATACTCTTATCTCTATATGAAAGGAGAGATTTTTATGTGGGAAACTTTTTTTACAAATGCCGCTGCCATAGTATGGTTGATTTTAGCAATCGCATTTTTTGTTGCCGAAGCACTAAGCACAACCCTAATTTCAATATGGTTTGCCTTTGGTGCAATTTTATCCATGATTGCAGCAGTTTTCGGCGGTGCTGTATGGCTGCAGATATTAATTTTCATTGCCGCATCAGGGATTTTAGTTTTGGCTACAAAACCGTTGTCTGAAAAGTTGGTTAACAAAAAAGCTGAAAAAACCAATGCAGACAGGGTTATAGGTCAGCAGGCGATTGTTACGCAAACGATTAACAATCAGGTAGCACAAGGTCAAGTTCGTGTTTTAGAGCAATTCTGGACTGCACGTTCCGAAAGCGGTGAAATAATTAACGAAAATGAATACGTAATAGTAAAAGACATTCAAGGTGTAAAGCTGATTGTAGAATCAGTAAATAATATTAAGGAGGATTAAAGCTATGTTATACTTTTTTCTTGCTATTGTAGCTATTGCAATTTTTCTTTTAATTACAAACATTAAAATCGTTCCACAGGCAAGTGCATTTGTAACAGAACGTCTGGGGGCATATAACCAAACCTGGAGCGTTGGACTTCACTTTAAAATTCCGTTTATTGACAGAGTTGCTAAGGTTGTATCTTTAAAGGAGCAGGTTGTAGATTTTAAGCCTCAGCCGGTTATAACAAAAGATAACGTTACTATGCAAATAGACACCGTAGTGTTTTTTCAGATAACTGACCCTAAGCTGTTCACATACGGTGTTGACCATCCACTTTCAGCAATTGAAAATCTTACCGCTACAACCTTGCGTAACATAATCGGTGAGCTTGAGCTTGACCAGACACTTACGTCAAGAGATTTGATAAACACCAAAATGCGTTCAATCTTAGATGAGGCAACTGACCCTTGGGGAATTAAAGTTAATCGTGTAGAGCTTAAAAATATTTTGCCGCCACGCGAAATTCAAGATTCGATGGAACGCCAGATGAAAGCTGAACGTGAACGACGCGAATCTATACTTCGTGCCGAAGGTGAAAAACGTTCTGCAATATTAGTAGCCGAAGGTGAAAAGGAATCCGAAATTTTACGTGCAGAGGCTCAGCGAGTTGCACACATTAAAGAAGCAGAAGGTGAAGCGCAAGCCATTTTAGAGGTGCAAAATGCAATTGCTGAAGGTATTAAAATGATAAACGAAGCAAAGCCGTCAGAAGCCGTTGTTGCTCTTAAAAGCTTAGAAGCTTTTGAAAAAATTGCAGACGGCAAAGCAACAAAAATTATTATTCCTTCTGAAATTCAGGGATTGGCTGGACTTGCAACCTCGTTAAAGGAACTTATGAGCGACAAAACTGAATAGAAACAATAGATATAAAAATGCGATTTCTGTGGTTCTTTAATTACAGAAATCGCATTTTTTATTTTTGCAAGTAACATTATAATCACATTAACATATAATGTAATTGTCAGCAAATTGCGGAGGTGAAAAAATGTCCGATCAAGAATTACTGGCAAAGCTGATTAAATGTGAAGCAGGAGGCGAAGGCGATAACGGAATGCGTGCAGTCGCATCTGTGGTGATGAATAGAGTTTATGCACCCGGCGGCGAATATGCACGAGTCGGTCAGGGCAGCATACGTAGAATAATTTTTCAACCAAGGCAGTTCGTATGCGCCTCCGAAACAGAAGGTGGCAGATACAATGCTCAAAATCTGTTCAATATGAATCCCGAGCAAATACATTGGGATATTGCCGCGTGGGCAATTGCGGGCAACAGACTAAGTCCATTGGGGCAGGCTTTGTGGTTTTATAATCCATATACAGCTTCATGCCGTCAAAATTTCCCGGGAGCGACAGGTATTTTTGTCACCAAAATCGGCAAGCACTGTTTTTACAATCCGACAGATTTATATTTTAGAACATAATATCAGAAAGGAACGGTGGTACATATGCCAAACGGTATGATGAATGTTAATCCAAACACAAACGGACGAGCAAATGTAAATCCTTCAGACAGCGCAGGAGAAATTGCAGACCCACAAAGCAACACACAGGTATATTATGGTTCGTTCGCATCAATACTTGCTCAAAATTTAGGTCAGTATGTTGTTGTAGATTTTTTAATCGGCACAGACAGATTAGAAACACGTGAAGGTATTTTATATTCTTCCGGTATAAACTTTTTAAGTCTTTATGACCCTATAGACGACCGCTATATAGTATGCGACCTTTATGCAGTAAAATTTGTAACGTTTTATAATACCACAACAGTACCTGCAAGTCGCTTAAGACAAAACGGAAGACTTGCGTTTGAAAACAGCAACGATGCATCTATGCAATCATGGTCAAATGATATGAGCACAAACAACAACTATATGCAACAAGGTATGGGAATGAATTGGTCTCGCGGTAATATGCGCGGATATTGATAAAACTAAAGGGTGTGACTTTTGTCACACCCTCAGTGTGTCGATAAACTATCGACACACTGGCAGGCTTCGAAAAAGGAAGTTAGATTTTACGAATTTGAATTCGTCGGCGTACGTTGGTACGGTAGAGTTCAAATTCGTAAAAAGCAAGCAACCACGCGCTTTTTCAAT
>JAZOBB010000030.1:0-2910 GCA_045595745.1 Clostridia bacterium
ATGTCGCCAACACAGTATCGAAAATTGAAATAAAAATGTATGAAAATAAAAATCCGCAACTGATGTAAAGTTTAGTTGCGGATTTTTGTTAAAAATGGTTGCGTTTTTTCGTAAAATTGGTTGCAATTTTAATACGGATGTGGTATTATTTTTAATGAGAGAAATTTAAAAGGAGGAATGTACAATGAAATGTATTATAAACGGTAAAGTCCTCTTAAAGGATAGAATTGCCGAGAATCTGGCAATTATTTTCGATGAAAAAATTGAGAAAATAACCGAACTTAAAGACATAAACGTTTCTGACTACGAGGTTATTGATGCAGGCGGCAAATTTGTATCGCCCGGCTTAGTAGATATGCATATTCACGGATATCTTGGCGAGGATGCATCTGACGGCACAGCTGACGGAATTAAAACCATGGCAGAGGGAATTATTAAAAACGGTGTTACTGCTTGGTGCCCCACTACTATGACAGTATCTAAGGCAGAAATTGAAAAAGCTTTCGACTGCGTAAGAGAGGTTAAAAATTCAGGCGAATATTACGGCGCAAGAATTTTGGGTGTAAACAGCGAAGGTCCGTTTATTAATCCATCTAAAAAGGGTGCTCAGGCAGAAGAACATATTTTAAGACCAGATGCTGATTTTATTAAAAAGCATTCTGATATAGTAAAGCTTTTTACCGTTGCTCCCGAGGTTGATGGAGCTAGCGAGTGCATAAAAAAAGTTTCTGACGAAACTGATGTTTTAATTTCGATGGGGCATACAAATGCCACATTCGAAGAAGCAAACGAGGGTATTAAAAATGGTGTAAGACATACAACGCATTTATTTAATGCAATGACAGCTCTTTCTCATCGCAGCCCAGGCGTTGTCGGTGCGGCACTGTCTGCTGATAACGTAAGTGTTGAGCTTATAGCAGATACCTTCCACATAAACAAGGGACTTTTTAATCTTGTTGCTAAAATAAAGGGCGACAAGCTTTGCCTTATTACCGACTGCATGAGAGCCGGCGGAATGCCCGACGGTACTTATGACTTAGGCGGTCAGGAGGTATTTAAAGAAGGCATTAAATGTCTGCTTGCTGACGGCACAATCGCAGGCAGTGTGTTAAAGCTTAACGAGGCTGTTCGTAATTTATACGAAAACTCTGACTTAGAGCTTAACGAGGCAGTAAATTGTGCATCACTTAATCCCGCAACGGCTTTGGGTGTTGCAGACGAAATCGGCTCTATTGAGGTTGGCAAACGTGCAGATTTCGCAATTGCAGACGAAAAATTTAATGTAAGTATGACCATCTTAGGTGGAGAAATAAGATATAAAGGAGAATAATTATGATTGCAAAATTAGAACCGGAATTTAAACCTATGGTAAAGGTTATTAATGACTTTAAAGAGGCTGTTAAAGCGGCTGATTCGCAGGAGGTATGTATCTGCGTTGAACGTAATAACGGTCTTATGGCTGTATATAAGCTTGACGTGTATAAAGAAAATACAGGTCACGATGAAGAAAACTACGAAATTGCAGAAAGAATCATTAAAACTCTTCTTTGGGCAAAAGGAGGCTTTAAGGTATATATTGCAGGCTCTAAATACATATATGACCGCATCGCAGATGACTATAGAGTAGGCGGTGCAAGAGAGTTTGACTTTAACTTTATGGCAAGAGTATACGAAAAACCGTTTGAAGTTATTTATGTTGAAAATGTAGCCGATGCTCCGAAAGAAAACGACGCATCTTCACCTATCGGACGTCATCTTGACGGTTGCCGTATCGGCTTTGACGCAGGCGGCAGCGACCGTAAGGTTTCGGCAGTTGTTGATGGCGAAACTGTATATTCAGAAGAGGTTGTTTGGTTCCCGAAACTTGAAAGTGACCCCAAATATCATTACGAGGGCATTTTAAGTGCTATGAAAACTGCGGCATCTCATATGCCGAGAGTTGATGCTATCGGTGTTTCGTCTGCCGGTGTTTATATCGATAACAAAATTATGGTTGCATCACTTTTCTTAAAAGTATCAGACGAAGATTTCGAAAAACACGTTAAAAATATGTACTTAGACGTTGCAAAAGAAATCGGCGATGTTCCGGTAGAGGTTGCAAACGACGGCGACGTAACCGCTTTAGCAGGTGCTATGAGCTTAGAAGACAACAACGTTTTAGGCGTTGCAATGGGCACAAGTGAAGCTGCAGGTTATGTTGATAAAGACGGAAACATCACAGGCTGGCTTAACGAGCTTGCATTCGTTCCGGTTGACTTTAACAAGGGTGCAATGGTTGACGAGTGGAGCGGTGACTACGGTTGCGGTGTTAAATATTTCTCTCAGGATGCAGTTATAAAGCTTGCTCCTAAAGCTGGTATCGAGCTTGACGAAAGTCTTTCTCCTGCTGAAAAGCTTAAGGTTGTTCAGGGTCTTATGGAAAAAGACGACAGCCGTGCAGCAGATATTTACGAAACAATCGGAACATATTTCGGTTATACAATCGCATATTATTCTCTGTTTTACGATATTAAACACGTGCTTATTATGGGTCGTGTAACAAGCGGTAAGGGAGGAACAATTCTTTTAGCTAAGGCAAACGAAGTATTAGAAAAAGAATTCCCTGAACTGTTTAAAAAGGTTAAACTCCATATTCCTGATGAAAAGGCAAGAAGAGTAGGTCAGTCGGTTGCGGCTGCAAGCTTGCCGAAAATAGGTTAATAAAGGTAAATTTACAAAAGGTCCGAAGTCGGATCGTAGCCATGTCGTTCTGTGGGCCAAGGAGTTGGCACAATAATTTGTCTTCCTAAGACCGCTTGGCCTCCGACTTACTCCATATTCCTGATGAAAAGGCAAGAAGAGTAGGTCAGTCGGTTGCGGCTGCAAGCTTGCCGAAAATAGGTTAATAAAGGTAAATTTACAAAAGGTCCG
>JAZOBB010000031.1:0-10521 GCA_045595745.1 Clostridia bacterium
TATTTTATAAAAGTACTTGACAACGTATTATCTATGTGTTATAATACTCAAAGTCGAGTATATCGCGGGATGGAGCAGTCCGGTAGCTCGTCGGGCTCATAACCCGAAGGTCGGTGGTTCAAATCCGCCTCCCGCAACCAACTAAAAACCGCTATGTTAAGCCATTTAGGCAAACGTAGCGGTTTTTGTTTTGCTCTGAAAAATTGCCAATAATTCAACAATAATTCAACTCGATTTTAAAATCATGCTTTTTTTAAGAAAACCTCAGACAAAATATCTGCGTTCCTTTGGTCGGCTTTTTCGATAACGTGAGCATAAATATTTGCGGTAGTGCTTACTTGTGCGTGTCCTAATCTGCCGGATATAGATACACTGTCAACACCATTAAAATATAACAAACTCGCCATTGTATGCCGGAACGCATGAGCATTGATGTGAGGCAAATTATATTTTTCAGAAAATTTAGTTAAATAATTAGTTACACTATCTGGATGCAGAGGCTCGCCGTCATAACGTGAAAAAATAAAGCCGTCATTTTTTTGTCGTATTCCGCATTTAAAAAGCTCATCCCATTGAATCCGCTTGTATTCCTTAAGCTCTGCCATTGTTTCGCAAGGCAAGGCGATATATCTTTTTGACTTTTCCGTTTTAGGTGTGTCCTCATATATACCACGTTCAGCAGAATATAAAATGCTGTTGCAAATGTATATACGATTTTTTTCAAAGTCCACCTTATCCCACTTTAACCCAAGAATTTCGCCACGTCTTGCGCCGGTTATCAAAAACAAGTGTACTAACATTTTCCACTTAGGCGGCTCATTCTCTAAAGCATTTCTTATAGCGGTTATCTGTTCCGGCTGAAAATAATTGACCTCTTTCGTCTCTGCCTTTGGCGGCGTAGCTTTCGATGCTGCATTATATGGCACTAACATTTCTTTTTCTGCCTGAGCTAAAACAGTATGAATTAAGCGATGATATTCAATAATTGTTTTATTTGACAATTTGCCTTTGTCCTCGTCAACAATAAATATGTCATTTATATTTTTATCCAGAGCTTTCGAAATGGCAAGTGCAGACTTTTTGGAAACGTTCCCACCCTTGCAAGCTGCCGTTATTGTAGTACACGAAAGACCGGACAGCTCCGCAAGCTGCACTTTGCTAAGTTTGCGCTTTTTTATAATCTCTGCAAGAGAAGATTTTGCAATAGCTTTAAATCCTTTATTGCTTATGCCTGCCTCGCTCAGATTTTCATAAAAACAATTTAAGTGCTGCGGTCTTAGGTCGGTAATTTTAAAATGACCGATAGCCGGATATATTCTTTTTGTCAAGTCTTTATAGCGGCATATGGTCGAATGCTTGACACCGTTCCGCTCTTTTAAATCTATCACATAATCACAATACACATCAAAACGTTGACGGCTGTCTGTCCTTATGCCGTCTTTGCACTCCTTTTCAAAAACACTTGCAAAAGCCTCAGCTTTTTTACGTGCTGTGTCCTCTTTCCACGTAGGCAAAACATCAAACGTAGCAGTATAAGGCTTTAACTGCTTGCCGTTTAAATCACGCCCACGATGCACCCGAATTGAATACGATATAAGTTTTCCGTCTTTGTTTCGCCGTTCCTGAAGACTTGCCACTATTCCCACTCCTTATTTTTGGTTTAAAAAAATACCGCCGACCAAACAGCAAGCGGTATAAAGTTTATTTATTATATTCCATAGCGGAAAATATTATTTATCGCTATTTAACTCATCAATCAATATTTCCTTAATTGTTGTTATTTGTGTTTCGAGCTTATTCGGAAATCTATTCTCAAATGTTAATATTTTTAATAATTTTCTTGTTATTTCAGCTTTCATATTTTGTCTTTTTAATTCAAGCGGTGCGCCGTTCGTAGTATACTCTCTTTGTATGTATTTATCAATTATAGGAAAAGCAGAGCTTATATAAAATATTGCTTTTTTGTTGGTGTAGCCTATGTGATAATACGAGCTTCTTATATCTTTTTCATCACAAGCCATATATGATTTAATTCTGTCTATATTTTTATTTTCAAGACTCCCGGTAGGAATCGCCCAAAATAAACCCTTGTATTTATTATCGGCAAAACAACAATATGTAGGTCGTGCAGACTTCTTGTTATATTTAAACTTGCATCCCAAAACAGAAAACTTTTCAAAAAATTCATCCTTGATAATATAAAAATATCCTTGCTGCATAAGTTCCTCCGCAAAAACAAAAATAAGCTGCCTGAAGAATCAGACAGCTTTCGAACCGACCATTTAGTAACGCATATCGGCAAGCGTTATTCAATCGAACCGACCACTAAAAACGCATATCGGCAAGCGTTGGCAATAGTGCAAGCACATATTACACAATTATTGTATTAAAATACTGTCTATATTATACTATATTTTTCTGTTTACGTCAATATAAAAATGCATAATTTATGCATAATTAATTATCAACACCAAGCAACTTATCAACCGCTGATTGCATTTCAGGCTGTGCGATATATGCATCTATTACCTTTTTTTGATGTTCTGTAAGCGAAACCTCGTGTGCTTCTATTTCTTTCATCTCATCCTGAAAAAGAAAATTTGCATCACATTGCAACTGCTTAAATAATTCATATAAAATCTGCTCTTTAGGGTGGCTTATATTATTCTCATAATTCGCTATTGCCGAGGGAGTTACGCACAATAAATCTGCTAATTCGCTTTGGCTATATCCTAACTCTATACGTCTCTGTTTTATCCTTTTTCCTATTCCCATTATTTGCGCTCCCTTTTTCTATTGTAATTGTATCTTAATTTTACGTATAAATTATGCATAATTAATTGTCAACACCAAGCAACCTATCAACAGCCGATTGCATTTCTGGTTGTGCACGGTATTTTTTTATTACGGTTTCTTCTTTGGCTGTTAGTGTAATTGTTGGCGTTTCTTCCCAACCCATAAGAAAAGCCGGGGAAATATTCAACTTATCTGCAATAAGTTTAATTTTACCAGCTGGTATATTAGTTATTATGCCCATTTCATATCTACATATATTTTGTTTTGTAGTGTGAGCAGCGTCAGCGAGCTCCTGCTGTGTTAAATTTAAATTTTTCCGTAATTCCGCTATTCTATTGCCAATATTTGCTACATCGCTCATATCTTCAGTATCGCCATCTATTAAATCATCAAGCGTACATCCGAGAGCTTTTGTCATTGCGTGCAGGGTGCTTAATTTAGGATTATCAATTATTCCGGCCATAATTTTAGACAACGTACCTAATGGAATGCCAGATAATTGCGACAATTCTATATTTGATAAGCCTAACTCTCTTTTTCTACTTTTGATTATTTCTAAATTCATATTCAACACCTCAAGGTCATAATACCACAACAAAAAAGCAATGTCAAGAACAAAATTTCCATTTAAGGAATTTATTTTTAAAATTAGGCTTGACAAATTCCATAAACGGAATTATAATTGTGTTAAACGATTCCATTTGTGGAATTTCAGGAGGTGAAAAAATGTATAAAAATTTAATTGGCGAAATGGCTAAAAATGGTATTACTAACAAGCAAATATCAAGCCAGTTAAAAAAGTCGGACAGAGCCGTTAGAAATAAAATAAATGGTATATCTGACTTTACATGGAAAGAGGCTGTAAATATACAACAAACCTTTTTCCCAAAATTAGAGCTTGTTTATCTGTTTGCAGAAACTTAAAAATCTGCACAGCAGAACACGTTGAGCCTATTGCAAAAGCCCTAAACGTAACACCAAACGAATTATTTAAGATGTAAATCAAAAAACAGAAAGGACAGAAGAAAAATGACAGTAGACCACAGCTTAACAAAATTAAAAATTGAATTTATTATCTCTACCCTTAGAGATATGGCAAAGGTTGCCAAAGCATACAAAACCGCAAAAACAGCGGTTGAAACTGACGAAACAAGGTCAGAAGAATTTAAAAAGCAATCAATCGAAGAGCTGCGAAACACTTACAACACAAAGCGCGAAGAAACCAAAACAACAGTTATTAAAAAGCTAAACGAGATTTTAGAAATTGAAGAACAGAACGAAAAAGCATTCGAGTTTGACAACGAAGATTATAAAACCGCCCTGGCAACAATCGAGGCGGCAAAGGGCAATATTAATGCGGCGGTAATAGAATCGTTTAAGCTGCACTTTGCCGGACATTATCAGCTGTTACTTTCCATAAAATCTGCTTTAAAAAGCTGTGTCCCCAATATAGACGATTATAAATTTGACGATTACACAAGAGCAGCAGAAACCGAAATTTTAAACCTGACGGAATTAACCGACAATATGGAATATGACGAAGTTGCAGTTGTTCCGTACATAAGCCGACTACATAATCATTTATTGCATTTTGCAAGGGTAAGAGGTATCGAGCTTGACGAAAATTATAAAACCTTTGGCGAAGAGCTTGACGATGCAGGCAATACAGAGCTTGCACGCAGAGCAATGGGGCTGGCATAAGCCGCCCCTTGAGGTTAAAAAAGAGAGGTGACAATTTTGGCAAAAATAGAGCAATTTAAAATTATAGGCAATACTTTTGATGACTTACTAGGTGATGGACTTTACGAGGCATTTGACGAGGTTATTGAATCAGACGGAAAAATTGAGGAATGTAAAGCCTTAAACGAAGAAAATACAAACGAGCTGATTATTGACAATCAAATACTGCACGAAAAGCAAGGCTTTATATTAGGCTTTACATATGCAATGCGCCTAAATAAAGAATTAAAACAAACAGAGGCGGTGATAACATGAAAAGCGACATATTTAAGCTCGTTAAAGAGTTTACAGATGCCCTGGACAATAAGCTAGATATAAAGTCAATTAGCGCATACATAAAAAAACAAGGCATTAACCTAGTGTATTACGGTACAGCCGACAAAGTCAGAGGAAACGACTTAATAAGTGAAATGAATTTAACCGATTATTCCAAAGACAAAAAGTCCTTTGCTTTGCATTTAGTCGAAGAAAAAGAAAACCTAATATTTATTAACAACACTATCCCCGAAGAAGAGCGCATTCATGCTTTATTACACGAACTGGCACACTTTATGCCAAGGCATTTAACAACACGTGAAAAAGAATACATGAAACCATACAAAAAACGATATGAAGACATTATTGAGCACGAGGCGGAAACATTTGCATATTTAGCCATGCGCTCCGTACACAAAAAGTCAATTACAAAGCCAGTAAAGGCGGTGACAACATGAACAACTGGAAACCAATAGCGGACACTCTGCCAGAGGATAACAAAAGGGTGCTTGTGGCATATGTAACCAAAAAAGGCAGAATGTTTGCAGGCATAGCCTACCATATAGGCGGTATCTGGCAAGGCATAGGCAAAAAAAGCAGGGTGACACATTGGCAGGAGCTGCCAGAGCTACCCGAACCGCCTGAAAAGTCAGAACTAATAAAAGGCTTTACAGAAACAATAACAAAAGCTAAGGAGCTGCTAACGTGATAAACACTAGACTTTTCAATGCCGCTATGGCACGTGTGGGCCATAATCAGACCACACTTGCCGAGGCTTTAGGGATTCCACAAAGCACACTAAGCCGAAAGATTAACAACAAAATACCGCTTAAAACAGGCGAAAAAATGCGACTATGTATTTTATTAAGCATTACAAGACCAAAGACAGCAGATGCAATTTTTAACTATGACCCCAAAAAAGATGAAAGGAGCGAAACAGATGGCATTTTATAAAACGTGCGAGCATTGCGGTGCTAGCCTCGACCCGGGCGAACGTTGCGACTGCAAAAAAAAAGAGAGCGACCGCAAAACAAGCGAATCACTCACAACACATATTTATTTTAACACACAGCAAATAAAAAAGCAAGCAGTAAAAGCATAATTTTTTAATCAGCCAAGCACACATCGGGCAGAGCTGCAGCCCATTCTTCAAAAATTACTCCAAATGTCATATTTTAGTGTGAATACTTTTTCATTATACCTATAGCGGCTCTGTTCGGTGCGTTGTTTATAACAAAATAAAAGAAAGGTGACAGATATGACAAATATAGCAGTACCAAGAATGAGAACAATCAAAGAGGCAATGCAGGAGCTTAAAGAGCTTGACCCACATACCGCTATGCGTGAGTACCACATAAGAGACCTTGTAAACAATAACAAAATACCCCACGTCAGAGCAGGGCGCAAGATATTAGTTAATTTTGACGGACTTTTAGAGTATCTAGGACAGTCAGAGCCTAAAGAGACACTACCGGCAAACTTTGGAACGGTGCGCAGAGTAAGTCTTAATATGCCGCCCATCAGAGCGCATGAGCTTTAAAAGCATATCAGAGCAAAAGAAAAAGCGCATCGAAGCTTTAAACCTCAATGCGCTTTTCATACCGACTTGTGACGTATGCCGTACATCACATTTTTAATTATAGCATACCAGGCTAAATAAATCAAGCATAATATGAAAAAATAAAGCGGTGCAAGTCCGCTTTACTGCTTGATTAGGATATTAACTTACCGACAAAATCAACACCAAAGAGGACACAAAATGCCGTACATAAAAAAGACAATAAAAGCAGGTCAGACAATCGAAGTGCAAAAATATTATTCCTCACGTTATAAGCGCAAGGATATAGAACGAGGCAAGAGAACTAAGCCGACACCGCTTGAAATGGAAAAGATAAACGAAAAGAGAGCCGCCGACCGATTAAGGCAGCTTATAAATGCAAATTTTGGCGAAAAAGATATACACCTTGTATTAACCTATAAACGAGAGAACAGACACGACCCTGAACAAGCCAAAAAAGACCTTGAAAAATTCCTGAGGAAAGCAAGGGCGCACTATAAGGCAAATAATAACGTTTTAAAATACATAGCGGTTACAGAGTACAAAAACAAGGCAATACATCATCATATAATTGTTAATTGTTCAGACGTTCGGGAGCTTTTGCCATTCTGGGAGCACGGATATATTCGCCCCTCATACTTAGACAACAGAGGTGACCACAGCGCAATCGCTGAGTATTTCATAAAAGAGACTTGCAAAACGTTCCGCACGGCAAATGCATCACATAAAAAAAGATGGTGCGCAAGCAAGAACTTAATACAGCCGGAAATAAAGATCGAAATAGTATCAGCTGAATCGTGGCGAAAAGAGCCGAAAGCTCCTAAAGGCTATCAGCTTATAAAAGGCAGCTTAGAGGAAGGACTGCACGAGGTAACCGGCTACCCATACATAAAATACAGACTGATAAAAATTGACGATAAGAGAGGTAAGGACCATGCAAAGAAGAAAAAGCGCAAAAAGAATGAATAAAACCGCTATTTTTATAATTACTCTGCTTATGCTCGCCCTGATGAGCTGCCGATGCGCAACTAGACCGGAGCTTGTGCCGGTACAATACACAGTTGTAAAAGGCGATACCTTAGACGGATTATATTATAAATACGGTGCCGGCAACCTTGAAAAATGGCGGTACGAAGTTAAACGGCTTAACAATATGGAATATAGCGGTTTACATATAGGCGAAAGCATTGTTATTTTAGCGCAAAAGAAAGGGAACTAAGCAGCTGCCCAGTCCCCAAAGATTGATATTATATGACGATTAAATTATATCACTTTTTAGGGGGCAAAGTCAATGCAAAGTAATGAGGAACTTGTTATATATGCAAAACAAAACGACCTTGCGGCTTTAGATGCGCTCTGGAAGAACAATAGCGGTTTAATATTCAGGCTGTGTATTCCGTATGCAAATGACCGCCGACCAATCGAGGACTTAATGCAAGAGGCATATTTTGGAATTGTAGCAGCCGTTAAAGCCTTTGAGCCGAAAGAGAATATAAAATTTACAACTTATCTGACAAATTCGGTTAAATGGCATTTAATACGGCGCATAAAGCAAGATAAAAACAGTAAGGACCTTTGTATTTTAGACAGTCCGGTAAATAAATCACAGCCAGAGGGCGCAAGTGTCGGCGAACTGCTAGCAGATGCTGCAGCAGAATACACAGAGGATATAAACAGCATAGTTGACACTCAAAGCCTTTACGGCGAAGTAAAGCGCATTTTATATCAGAGCTACGACAACGAGACCGCCGAAAGCTATTATAAAATTATTTGCTTGTATTTTTACCACAATGCAACGTATAAGAAAATAGCGGATATTATGAGTTGCAGCATAAATGACGTGCAATATACAATTAACCGCATATTGCGCTTGTTAAGACTTCCGCACAATAAAAAGCTGTACGGCATCAGAGACGATATAATTGCCCTGGCACATAGGCACGTAGGAATTAAAGAGTTTAAGGCAACCTCTACAAGCTCAACAGAAAAAGCGGTTATAAATTCGATTTAACAAATATACAAAAAAGTACATCGTAAAAAACGCGCACGTTGTGCGGTCGCGCGTGAAAAACGTCACCGGTGACGGATTCGGAGCTTTATTTTTTAGTTTTAACGGCTTTTAGATATTCAAGATGCAAAGAGATACTAATAAAAAAGCTGAAAGCGAACACAAAAGAAAATACGCAACAAAAAACGGCTTTTTTTCAGCCGATTAAATCGGACAAATCGGACACCTAAAAAAAGAATAGGAATTATAGCGGATAAGGTAGAGCCTTGTCTGCTATTTTTTTGCTCATAATCAAAAAATAATTCAACAATAATTCAACTTTTTTATAAAATTCAACAATTTTATTACATAAATTACCAAATAAAAATAAAATAAAAACCGCACAAATTGCGGTATAAAGGCATTTTACAAAAAATAATAAAAGATACAAAAAGAAAAAAGCCGCACTCATAACCCGAAGGTCGGTGGTTCAAATCCGCCTCCCGCAACCAAGTCGCAGCAAACTACGCTGCAATCAAAATGACCACTTTATAAGTGGTCATTTTTTATATGCTCCGTTGCTGCTCCTTTTTCGCAAAAAGGCACACTCGGCTCGTCTGTTCGGTTGCAGGCACCCTCACGACGACTCGCTGTCGCTATCACCTTTTTGCGAGAGTGCCTTTGGCACATATTGTATCTATCGCAGATAGGTGCTTTTTGTTTTTAAGATGCAGAAACGGATATTACGTAACTTTCTTGTTGTTATTAGACTGACGATAAGGTTATGCTTTGGGATAATATGACAAGCATTAGCCCAATGTGTAAAAATTTGAAAGTAACAGATTGGAATTAAATTATTATTGCTCCTGTCTGGCAGATAAAGCTGTCAGATAGGAGCAATTGTTTTATTATTCTCAAAGTCATAGTCATAAACATATTTTGACGGCGATATGCCCATTACCTTTTTAAACTCGACTGAAAAATGTTTATAGTCATTATATCCGCACAAGGATGAGATTTCTTCTAATGTGTGGTATCCCGCAATTATGAGAGATGCGGCATATTTTATGCGGTGGTTTATAACATACTGCTTTGGTGATATATTAAATTTTTGCTTAAAAAGCTTTCTGAAATAGGTGTCGCTCATAAACGATTTTTTTGCCGCTGTTTTTAAAGAAAAATCTTTGTTTAAACAGTTCTCTTCTATATATTTAATTGATAAACCGATTTTTGCATCGCTTGCATATGTTTTTTTATTATCCTTATAAAGCTCGGCAAAAATAAGATTTAATAAAGATGCGGCTTCATGCTTGTAAGAATCGGCTTTTTTGTTCCAGCAATTTAAAATATTCTCAAAAAGAGCCTGATATTTTTTAAAATCTTCAGGAACAAATTTTTGAATCTCGCTTGTGTGATAGTTAAAGGTTTTAAAATGAACAACTATCATTTTATCTCGTTTGGTTGTTCTTATATAGTCGGTGGCTGCCGGAAAAAAACCAATGGAATGGTCTTTAAATTCTATTTCGTTTTCTTTATATTTAATTATTGTATCAGCTTCAATCCTGAAAGAAAGAGCATCAAAATTGCGTTTAAAGTTATGCAAGTTTAAGTTTTGCTGGTCAAAATAGAATACATCTAAAATCTGAAAGGGTATGCTTTCTTGCTCGAAAATCATAACAAACACCTCCTATATTTAAAAAATATTAGCATATTTGTTTCGAAAAGTCAACTTTTTTAAACGTTTTATTGGTGGATATATTAAAATATAATGATATACTTAAAGTATAATTTGCAAGAGGTGAAGCTGTTATGTCAGACAGAAGAAAAGTTTTGGCATTATTTGAAGAACAAAAAGGCTATATGAACGAAAGAATAAAAGACGGCATCGAAAAGTATAGAAAGGGCGACGCTAAAATTGTTGTAAAAGGTGCAGACGGTGCTCCTGTTCGTAACGCTAAAGTGAGTGTAAAACAAACGAATCACGAGTTTAAATTCGGTGCAAATCTTTTTATGCTAGATGAATTCGAAACTGCAGAAAAAAATGAAAAGCACAACAAGGCATTTTCTGATGTTTTTAATATGGCAACTCTTCCGTTTTACTGGAATGCAAACGAGCCAAAAAAAGGTCAGAAAAGATACGATAAAAACAGCGAAAAAATGTATCGCAGACCAACAATAGATTTAT
>JAZOBB010000032.1:0-13991 GCA_045595745.1 Clostridia bacterium
TGATGATATAGATACCGTTTCTTTCGGTATAAATATACTCACCCATCTTAGGGTTCCATCTTCTTGTCTGGTGACCGAAGTGAACACCTGCTTCTAACAACTGCTTCATTGAAATAACTGACATAATAAAACACCTCCGTAAATTTTGTTACCCTCCATATGCTTCGTCTGCATACGGGACACCGAAACTATGTCGGATTTCGATGCAATCCCCATAGGCATCTGCACATGTGTGTATTAACCGCATAATAGTTTAACACAACCAAAGACAAATTGCAAGTGTTTTTATACAAAATTTTACAAAATTTCTTTAAGTTATTAAAATTTTATAAAAACTATTGTTTTTTCTTTATTGTTTGGTATAATTAGTATATCAACTTTCACGAGGTATATTATGCGCAGAGGAAAAATTTTTTCATTCAAAGAGCTTGACTACACTCTTATAATACTTGCCCTGCTATGCACTCTATTTGGCATAGTGATGATATCAAGTGCGGTAAAGAGTCTGGACGGCGGTTCTAAATATATTATAATACAGTCTGCCGCCGCAGGGATAGGCTTTGTTGTCATGGCCTTTATGACGGCTGTCAATTACGAAAAGGTCGGCTCGGCGTGGAAAGTAATCTATCTTATGTGTATTATGATGCTTGTACTGGTTCTTCTGGTCGGTACGGGCAAAGAGGACACAGGAAGCAAAAGCTGGATCCGTTTCGGTCCTATCGGCATACAGCCGTCAGAATTTGTAAAGATAGGCTTTATAATTACATTTTCCAAGCATGTGTCAGACATGGGTGACAATATAAACGAGCCGAAAAATGTTCTTAAGCTTCTGCTTCATCTGGGAATACTTCTCTTCCTTATAATGCTTCAGCCCGACTTTGGTACATCTATGGTGTTTATATTTATATTTGCAGGAATAATTTTTGCTGCAGGAATATCCTACAAATATATTCTTACGGCTGTCGGCACTATAATAGGTATAATTCCGATGGCGTGGTTCTTTTTCCTCGAAGAATACCAAAAAAACAGAATAAGAGTATTTATAAATCCCGAAAGCGACCCTCTCGGCTCGGGATATCATGTTATACAGTCCAAGATTGCCATAGGCTCGGGACAGCTTTTCGGCAAGGGGCTCTATCAGGGAACACAGACTCAGCTCGGATATCTGCCTGTTAAGCATACGGACTTTATATTTGCTGTAATCGGCGAAGAGCTCGGTCTCCTTGGATGTCTTGCAGTTACTTTTATGCTTTTTGCAGTGGTATACAGGTGCCTTATAGATTCTACAAAAACAAAGTCCGATATGAGCAGATACATCTGTGTGGGCGTGGCTTGTATGTTCCTTGCACATATATTCGAAAATATCGGCATGTGCATAGGACTTATGCCCGTAACCGGAATTCCGCTTCCTTTCTTTAGCTACGGCGGTTCTTCAATACTTACAAATTTTGCGGCAATTGGACTGGTTCTCAGCGTGTATATGAGAAAAAAATCCATCAATTTTAATTAAACTATAAAACAGGGATGTAAAAAAAGATGCAGAATAAACGAACTGAACCGAGCAAGTCCTGCTTGCGAGGGGTACCCGACGCGGTATATAGATACCGCGAGAGGTAAAGTTCGTTTAGAGCTTATAGGCCAAAGATATTGGAAATCTGCATTTTTGCAGATTTCTACATATTTTTTGTTTTCCTGTTATTTAACACTACGAAAAATTAGAAAGCAGGCCTATAAGCGCTCTGCGCTTTATTTTACATTCCTTACAGCATAAGCCTTGATTTTATGGTTTTTATATAGCTTGTGGGAGACTGTCCCTCATACTGCTTGAATATACGGCTGAAATAATGAACGGAAGAAAATCCGACAATAGCTGATATTTCGGTAAGGTTATATTCACCGCTTCTCATAAGCTTTTTTGCCTTTTTTATTCGCAATTTGCTTATATATTCTACAATAGTCTCGCCTGTATATGCACGAAATCTGTTGCACAGGGTTGTCTTATTTGTACCAAACAGAAAGCAAAGCTCGGACAGGCGGATTTTTTCCTTATAATTTTCGTTTATATATCTTACAATTTCCTGAACTTTTTCGTAAGATATTTCTCCCGTACTGTGTTCCTCGCAGCTTCCAATCCCTCTTACAAGCTCTATGAGCAGATTTTCCATCTTGATTTTAATCATCTGGTCTGCACCAAAGGGGTAGTCGCTTCGCTTTTTCATATCCTTTTGGTTAGGCACATCATATGGAGGCAGAAATACGCTTCTTCCCTCAAGAATTATCTCTGTAAGAAGTCTCTTCTCTGCGTCATTGAGTGTTGCAGGCTTTTTGGAAAAAACATCAAGCTCATCGCACAGACATTCAAAGCCTATTATTATCACATTGGATGCCTCATCATCAGGACAGGTGAGCGAATGTATCTCGTCTGCCTTATGTATGATAAGCTGACTCTCATTAACTACGCCCGTATAGCTTTCTGCATCTACCCTTACAAATCCGCTGTCCACATACAAAAGCTCCCTGAACTCATGCTTATCCTTAAATGTATAGTACTGATTTGTAAATTCAAAATAATGTATGTTTGCAATTCTCGTGACTTCAAGAGCCTTTTCGAACTTTTTCAGTTTAAATTTCATTTTGTATCACCATATATATTCTAACACTTTAAATACAAACTTTCAAGTATATATTAAATTAAATTTATTTAATATTGTGCAAAAAGTATTTACAATTTTCTAAATACAATATGTAATAATAATTATATAATTGATTTATAAGCAAGTTAAATTTTTATATTAAGGAGATGTTTATTATGTCAAGAATTTGTATTCCCGATTATGAATACAAAGAAAGAATTGCAAGAGCTGCAAAGCTCGTTGCAGAAAAAGGTCTGGATGTAATGGTTGTTTGCTCAACTGAATCCGACTATGCCAACGCAAGGTATTTTTCAGGCTTCTGGCCTCTCTTTGAGCGTGCAGGTGTTGCTATCTCCGCAACAGGAGAAGCTGCACTTATGGTTGGTCCCGAGTGCATCATCTTTGCTAAGGATGTAGGCAAGATCGACAAGGTATTCTGCCTCAGAGAATTCAGAGAGTCTGCAGACCCCTCATACCCCGAGCTTAAGGCTAACACATTCAACGATGTGTTCAAGGCTATCGGCGTAACAGGAGACAAAATCAAAATCGGTCTCGGAAGCTATGTTGAGTGCACACTCCCCATCTATGAGGGTCTCAAGAACAGCTATCCCGAAGCTGAAATCGTTAAGTGCAACGATATCATGGTTAACCTCCGTAAGATTAAGTCTGCAAACGAGCTTGCATGTATTCAGGAAGGCTTCAGAATTGTTGATATCGCAACAGATGAAGTTATCCGTAACTTAAAGCCCGGTGTAACAGAGCTCCAGATGGTTGGTATCGCTCAGAAGGTTATCTACGAAGAGGGTGCAGAATACGAGGGTCTTCCTATGTATGTATTCAGCGAAAAGTCCACAAGCCACGCTATTTCCCGTTCCGGTTACAGAACAATCGGCAACAACGATATAGTTCAGCTCAACCTCTCTGCTAAAATCGACGGTTACTCACCTGCTATCGGTCTCCCGATTGCTATGGGTAAGCTTGACGGCGAAAGAAGAAGAGTTGTTGAATTCTGTAAGCAGGCTCACGACTGGACAATCGACCAGCTCAAGGCAGGCGTTATGGCAAATGAAGTTGCACAGAACTTCTACAATATGTATGTAGAAAACGGCTTCAAGGACAGCTATGTATACGGACCCTGTCACGGAACAGGTATGATAGAGGTTGAGCCCCCCTGGATGGAGACAGACTCTACCTACAAGCTTGAAGAAAACATGACATTCCAGGTTGACACATTCATCATGGGCGACGGCTTCGGCTGCAGATGGGAAATCGGTGCTGCTATTACTAAGGATGGCTGCCACAAGATGACAGATTACCTCAAGAAAGGTATAATCGAGCTCGGTTTCTAATTCTTATATTACATATCAAACAGAGCTTTGGCAGGGGAAACCCTGCCAAAGCCATATAAATTTATAAGGAGTGAACAAAAATGGCTATAGGTAAAAAAGAATGGATAATCCCTGACTGCGAGCTTCCGCAAGAAGGCGAAGGCGTTGCAAAAGGCCACGAGTCAGTTATTATCGTTAACGATTCAGATACAGATGCAAAAATTGATGTAAGCATCTACTTTACAGATAAAGAACCTCACACCGGCATTGTGTGGGAAGTTGGCGCAAAACGTGTTAAATGCTTCAGAATGAACAACATAGAGCATATGTGCGGTTTTAAAGTTCCTTTCGAAACACAGTATGCTATGAAGGTTTCGAGCAACACCCCCATAGTTCTTCAATACGGAAGACTTGACAACACTCAGGCAAACCTTGCATTTTACACAACTCTTGGATATTCAGAGTAAGGAGGAAATAACAATGGAAATGAATATGAGCTTTCCTAAAGAGCTTAACAAAGTAAAAGAAAACAGAATTCCGTTCGTTATTTGCGGCGGTACTGTTGAATATCACGGTCCTCATTGCTCCTACGGCTGTGATACCTTAGTTGCAGAGGGTCTTATTAAAAAGCTTGCTGAGAAAAAAGAAATTATGATTGCTCCGTCAATCTATTACAGCCCTTCAAGCTATGCTGTTGCTGACGAAACAAGCGGCACAGTACATATTGAAGAAGATATTTTCGAAGCATACCTGATGAACATCTTTACAAATATGTTAGATGCAGGTCTTAGAAATATTTATGTTGTTATTCATCATCAGTTCGAGCAGGAAAACTTAAAGCCGATGACTCTTTCTTATATGAAAGCATCTCAAAGAGCTATTATGAGATACTTAGAAAAAACCCAGGGCCGCGGCTGGTGGGGCAGCGAAAATTACGCATCATATTATGACAATTTAGGTGGCGGCGACGACCCGTTTAGCTGGATTAAGGTTATTCCTACTATGAGCACCGAGGTTCAGAATGCAACAGGATATGACCATGCAGGCAAATACGAATGCTCTATTTTAATGTCTTTATATCCCGAAGCTGTTAAGCTCGAAAGATTAGGTGATATCAAGCACTGGTTTACTGCCAGCGCAGCAGAAGCATCTAAAGAGCTTGGCGACGAGATGGTAAAACAGTCATTAGCATATCTTGAGCAAAAGATTCAATAATAGTTTAAAAGGCGGCGAATTTTGCCGCCTTTTTACAAACGAGGTGATTAACATGAAGCTTAACTTAAAAAAAGAAATGTTTTCTGAAAAAGAGTTCGTTTTAGCTGAAAACGGAGCAATGAAAGCTATCGCCTATCGTTATTCGACAGGCATCGAGGCTTTAAGAATCGAAAACACCAAGGGTAATATCGTTATTTTACCGTTCCACGGTCAAAATGTTTGGGATATAAACTTTGCAGGCCGCAATCTTAAAATGAAGACCACATTAAAAGAGCCAGCTCCGGCTAAGGTGCTTTTAGATACCTATGGCGGATTTTTATATCATTGCGGTGTTGGCAACGTTGGAGCACCCGACAGCACACATCCGCATCACGGCGAAATTCATATTATGCCGTACAAAACTGCATATTTAGCTTGCGGTGAAGATGAAAGCGGTCGCTATATGGCAGTTGGCGGAGTTTTGGAGCATAACGTTTCATTTACACGTCATTATCAGTTCCGCCCAGAGTGCCGCTTATATGAAAATGGCTCAGTCTTAAAAATGCATATTGAGCTTGAAAATATGAAAAACGACGCTATGGAATATGCATATTTGTGCCATATAAACTTTGCCCCCATTGATAGTGCAAAGCTTGTTTACAATGCTAAAATGCAAACTGTTCATCGTGGTATTCCTGACAGCTTTACCGACGAACAAAAAGCACAGTTAGCAGGTTATATGGACAAACTCGCTGCCGACCAGACTGCTGGCGATACAGTAGGCGCACCGGGTCAGTTCTATGCTCCTGAAATCTGCTCTACTATGATTTATGACGGCGATAAGGGATACACAATGCAGGTAGTAGAGGGCGAGGGCGCTTGCTATGTTTGCCATCCTACAAAGGAGCTGCCGTACGGAATCCGCTGGATTTCGCGTACAGCCGATGAAGATGCAATGGGTATGGTATTGCCCGCAACCTGTGAACACTTAGGCTATGAATATGCAAAAGCAAACGGCCAGATGAAATATCTAGCAGGAAAAGAAACCTTGAAATTTGACTTTGAGGCTGGCTGGATAGCTCCCGATAAAGTAGAGGAAATTAAAGCAAAAATTAATAAATAATATTACAATAAAAGCTCTTACAAGTATAAATTTGTAAGAGCTTTTATAGTATTGAAAAAATGTAAAATATATTGTATAATGATGATATAATTAGTGTTTAAATTGTTTTCAGTTTTAAACTAGAATATTGCGAAAGGAAAAAACTTTAATGGAGCATTTTGGGGTCAAACTAATAAACAAAGGAAAATCTTTTAAGTTGACTAAAGAAGAATTTGCATTGATTAACCCAAAACCATCTCTGCCTTTTTTCCCGACACTAGCAAAAAAAGATGCCTATATAGATGCAGCCGGAAGTGCCTATCGCGAAGAGTGGTGTAAAGATTATCGAGAATTGTGTTTGAAAAACTATGATTTAAATATGAAGTTTTTTTCTAAACTTGACAAAAGTGAATTTGATAATGCTTTAGAATCTTTTTTAAAACAGAATAAAAAATTCAAGGAAGTTACAGATTTAAACGAATATACAAACACAGAAGGTTACTACCTTATGGTACTTGATGAATATAAACAAGTATACATCGGAAAGACAGAAAATATAAAAAAACGAATAATGCAACATTGGTCAAAAACTAAGCAATTTGATAGAACTTTATTGCCGATGTACGCCTATAAAGAATCGTGTTTTTCAATAGATTTTTTTAGAGCATTAGATACGACCAGAATATATGTTTGGAAAAGGAAGTTGTTAGATGGCATAGAATATAAATTGATAAGCAATTTTCCCAATCAGTTTTGTACTAATAGAATTGGTGGAGATATAACAGATGGAATACTCGCATTAGCAACTATGAACCGTAGAAATTTGTTATAATTTTTACACCTTCAAACACAACCCAATAATTAATTCAAATAAATATCTTTCTTTCATCAGGTGGAAACGGTTATGGAGCTTGCAACCACAACAGGCGATTTTTCACGTTATACAAAGGACCAGACCAAAATACTTGAATACATAAAAAAATCAGGTTTTTCTTATGCTGATTACAGCTTCGGGATTGATTATAAAAACCGTAGCGGCGTTTATTTACCTGATTGGATAAGTTACGCAAATGAAGTTAACGAGTGTTGCAATAATATCGGAATTAAACTGATACAGGCACATTCTCCTATGGGGATACCGCTTGCAGATAACAACGAAGATTTTATAAATGATACAAAAAGATGTATTGAAGCCTGCGGTAAATTAGGAATAAAAAACATTGTCGTTCATTCAGGTTATTTAGACTATATTTCAAAGAAAGAAACGTTTGAGAAAAACAAAGTGTTTTATGAAAAACTGCTTCAAACAGCAGAAAAATATGAAGTAACCATTCTTACTGAAAACTTTAATAAAATGATTAGCAAAGATGTGTACTGGATAGATAACGCGACTGATTTATTAGAGCTTATTGAATATGTAAATCATCCTCTTTTTCATGCTGTATGGGATACAGGTCATGCAAATATGCAGGAAATGACACAGGAAGAAGAAATAACGCTTTTAGGTAGCCACATAAAAGCTCTTCACATTCACGACAATAACGGAGTAAAAGACCAGCATATATGTCCGTTTTTTGGAACTCTTAATATGGATTCTGTTATAAGCGGGCTGAAAAAAATCGGTTACGACGGTTATTTTACCTTTGAAACAGGTGGCTTTTTTAATCAGGCATCTGTCAAAAATTCAGATTTTGACATAGATTTAGAGCTTAAGCTAGAGGTTGAAAAACTGTTATATAGAATTGGAAAGAATATTCTTTCAAGTTATTCGTTATAATCTTTAAGGCTAATTATTAAAATAAATATTTTTCTTTTAGCAGGAGGAAATATTAATGATTAATGTAAGTGTATGCATTGGCAGCTCTTGTCACTTAAAGGGTTCTTACGACATAATTAATACGTTTAAGGCTTTAATCGCTGAAAAGCATTTAGAAGACAAGGTAGAGCTTGCCGCTGCCTTTTGTCTCGGAAAATGTATTGACGGTGTGACAATTAAGGTCAACAACGAGCTTATTACAGGGGTTAATACTCAAAATATGCACGAAATATTTGAAAAGCACGTTTTAGCACCCCTAAATATTTCAGGAGGTAATGACTGTGAATAAATTACTCGGACTGAAAAAAGCTAACTGCAAAAACTGTCATAAATGTATACGCGAATGCCCAGTAAAATCCATTCAGTTTTCAGACCATCAGGCAAATATTTTGCCCGAAGAATGTATTTTATGCGGACGTTGTGTTGTTGCCTGCCCTCAAAACGCAAAAGATGTCAGAAACGATATTTCAAAGGTTAAAGAGGCTATGCTTTCAGGAAAACGCGTAATTGCAAGCCTTGCTCCATCTTTTATTTCTGATTTTGAGGTAAGCGGAATAAACGAAATGACTGCACTTTTAAAACAGTTGGGATTTTATGATGTAAGAGAAACAGCAGAAGGTGCATACATAGTAAAAAGCGAATACGAACGATTGATTAAAAACAACGAGCAGAATGTTATTATATCAACCTGCTGTCATTCTGCTGTGCTTTTGGTTTCGAAATACTATCCCGAGGCACTGCCTTATTTAGCACCTGTACTCTCGCCTATGCTTGCACACGCAAAGCTGATTAAAGAAGAAACTTCTGATGCATATGTCGTATTTATAGGACCTTGCATATCGAAAAAAGATGAAGCAGATAAAAATCCGGGCCTTGTTGACTGCGTTTTAACCTTCGAAGAGCTGCGTGAGTGGCTTTTAGATGAAGATGTTAAGGTTCCTGATGATATAACCGATGACAGCTTTGTCAGAATGTCTCGCTTTTTTCCCGAAACAGGCGGAATTATAAAGTCAATGAATACCGAAGATACGGGCTTTCGCTATCTTGCCGTTGACGGTGTTAAAGACTGTATTGCCGCACTCGAAAATATTATAAACGGCAAGCTGTCGCATTGCTTTGTCGAAATGAGCATTTGCCGCGGCAGCTGCATAAACGGACCTATGACCAGACATTATCGCGAAGAAATGCTTGACAGCACGATTCGTTTGCGTAATTTTGCAAAGCCTCTTTCAGAAAAAAGCTCTGAAGATTTTAATATAAGCACTGATATAAGCCTGGCTCAGAAATATCAGCCTCTTACAGTATCAAACGCAAAACCGTCAGATGAGCAAATTACAGCGATTTTAGCCGAAATGGGAAAAACCAAGCCCGAGCACGAGCTTAACTGCGGCTCTTGCGGATACGCAACCTGTCGCGAAAAAGCGGTTGCCGTATTTTTAGGCAAGGCAGAACCAAGTATGTGTCTGCCCTTTATGATGGAAAAAGCAGAGTCATTCTCTGATAAAATCATTATGATGACTCCGAATGCGATTATGGTGCTTGACGACAAGCTTAACATTCAACAAATGAACCGCTCGGCTAAAAGATTATTTAATTTAGCCTCGTCTTTAAAGGTTAAGGATATGCCCGCTAAAGATATTATAGATACAAAGCCGTATTCTACTATTTTAACAAGCGGTCAGAAGCGTTTAGAGCAAAGAAGATATTTATCTGACTATAACAAATATGTAAAAGAATCAATTTTATACGATAAAGACCATAAAATTATTATCTGTATTATGAAGGATATCACCGATGAGCAGTTAGAAAGCCAGCGTATTACGGAAATACGCCAACAAACGGTAAACACAGCAGATAAGGTCATCGAAAAACAGATGCGTGTTGTGCAAGAAATCGCATCACTTTTAGGCGAAACAACAGCCGAAACCAAAATCGCTCTAACCAAGCTTAAAGAGGCAATTTCTGCGGAGGGCACACAAAATGAATAGAATGTTTGTAGAAAGCGGATTTGTAAGCCTTAATAAATTCGGCGAGCAGTTGTGCGGAGACAAGGTAGAAACCATAAGCACCGACGATGATTTTATCATCGTTTTGGCAGACGGCTTAGGCAGCGGAGTTAAAGCAAACATATTATCTACACTAACCTCAAAAATTATAGGCACAATGATGGCAAGCGGTCTGCCCATTGAGGAATGTGTATCTACCATTGCGCAAACACTGCCCGTATGCCAGACCCGCGGTGTTGCCTACTCTACCTTCACAATTTTGCAAATACGTCGCGGCAGTGAAGCATATTTAGTGCAGTTTGATAATCCCAATGTCATCTTTTTGCGAAACGGTCATGCTACCGATTACGAAATGAACCAAAAGGTTATATGCGGCAAAAAAATCTATGAGACGCATATAGACTGCGAGCTTGGCGATATGTTCATTTTAATGAGTGACGGTGTTGTTCATGCAGGAATTGAACGCACCTTAAACTACGGCTGGCAACTACCTGAAATAACCGAATTTGCAGTCGGAAACTATGAGTCTGATATGTCTGCTCAGACTATGGCAAGCCGTATTGGCGAAGCCTGCAAAGGACTTTATATGGATAAACCGGGCGACGATACAACCGTTGCAGTTTTAAGAATACGCGAGCGTCAGCTTGTAAATTTAATTATCGGACCTCCCGTTGACCCCGAGGATGACGAAACGGTTATGCAGTTATTTTTCTCAAAAGAAGGTAAACGCATAGTTTGCGGTGGCACTACATCTAATGTTGTAAGCCGCTATTTGGATAAGCCGATTAAAACCGAAATTAATTACGAAGACCCGTCAATTCCGCCTATTGCGCATATTGAGGGAGTTGATTTAGTCACAGAAGGTGTTTTAACTTTAGGCAAGGTATTAGAAATTGCCGAAAGCTTTTCAAACAACTCAGACTTTTATACGCAATTTCGTGATAAAAAAGACGGAGCATCATTAATTGCACAAATGCTTTTTGAGGATGCAACCGACATCAACTTTTTTGTTGGTCGTGCTAAAAATGCGGCACACCAGAATCCTAATATGCCACTTAACTTCAGCCTTAAGCTTAAGCTTATCGAGGAGCTTTCTAAGCGGCTTGAAGAGATGGGCAAAACAATTAAAGTTATGTATTTTTAAAATATAGCTAATAATATTAATATATAAAATCGCGAAAGAGATGTGTTTATGAAAAAATTACTGGATTTGTTTTTAAGTTTTTTTAAAATAGGACTTTTTACCTTTGGCGGCGGCTATGCCATGATTTCAATTATTGAAAACACCTGTGTCGAAAAAAAGAAATGGATAACCCACGACGATATGATGAATGTAACGGTAATTGCCGAATCAACCCCCGGACCTATCGCAATTAACTGCGCTACTTTTGTCGGCTATAAGCACGGAAAACTGCTTGGCTCAATTGCCGCAACCTTAGGTGTAGTTTTGCCGTCATTTATAATTATTTATATAATATCAATGTTTTTGGATAATTTTTTAGAAATTAAAATTATCGCCAATGCCTTTAGCGGCATAAAAATTGCTGTTGCAATTTTAATAACAAGAGTCGGCTTAAATCTGGTATCTAAAATATCTAAGAGAATTGTACCGCGAATAATTTTTGCAGTCTCTTTTGCCGTTATGCTTTTAATCGACATCTTTTCGTGGAGCTTTTCTTCAATATGGCTGCTTATTCCAGCAGGTTTAATTGGCTTTTTAGCATTTATAATCCCGGAAAAGCATACAAATAAGGAGGGTGCAGCGAGATGATGCTTTTAGAATTATTTTTCGGTTTTTTATACGTAGGTTGCTTTTCTTTCGGCGGTGCATACAGTGCTATCCCCTTAATACGCGAGGTTGTAATATCACGCGGTTGGATTACCGACGAAGCACTAAGCTATATGATTGCCGTAAGTGAAAGCACCCCCGGACCCATTATGGTTAATATGGCAACATACGTAGGTGCAAATCAGGCAGGGGTTTTAGGTGCGGCTATTGCAACCTTTGCGACTATTCTACCGGCATTTTTAATTATTCTTCTTGTAATGGTTGTTTTAAGCAAAATTTTAGAGCATAAATATACACAAGCTGTCCTTTCAGGATTAAAACCCTGCATTTCAGGCATAATTCTGGCAATAGGTGCATATATGCTTTTAGATAATCTTTTTGCTTTATCATCTGCACAAACACTCGACTTTAAGGCAATTGCCATTGCTATTTTACTTTTGGCAATTCTTTGGGTAACGAAAAAACGGTTTAATAAAAAAATATCGCCAATAATGCTTATATGCATCTCAGCCGTACTGGGTATTGCCGTCTATGGTATATTCTAAGTATTTTAATTTTTTGCTTGCAATGCATTTGTTTTTGTGGTATAATACCATTCGTATTACGTATTTTAATAAAATCCCTTACGGACAGGCATCGAAGTGGGGACGTTCGCGAGCGCTGTCAGCGACAGATGTAGCGAGCAATAAGGAGTGGCAGCGGTCGGAATTTTGCAAGTGCATACGAGCAAAAATTTCGGGCACCGCAACAGGACATAACGGGGCTGACTCGAAATTGTCCCAATCTTTTAGAAGTTGTTGGAATACAGTTCTCTGCAAACCCTGTAACAGTGCGGTTTTTAGCAATCTGTGCTGACAGAACAAAAAATCTTTTCTAATGAGATTTCTAATAAAACTTAATATTTGCTTTAAACTTTGAAAAAAGTTTATATAAATTTGGAGATGTACCCAAGTGGTTGAAGGGGTCGGATTCGAAATCCGAAAGGTCGGTCATGCCGGCGCGGGCGTTCAAATCGTCTCATCTCCGCCAAAAAAGCGTGATGATTTTAATGTCATCACGCTTTTTGCTATCTATGATTTCTTTTATAATATCTTATTTTAACATACGCGCCTTTACCACTTGGCGGAGCTGATAAAACCTCATCGTCACCTGACATCATATTGTACATAGCCGTACAGCATTGCGGCATATGATGATTAGGTCCTGGATAACCACCGCATTCAATATGAATATCCCTTGATAAAATATCTTTATGTGGTAATATCATACCTTTTAGTTTTTCTGCAATTTTATTCTCAAATATTTCAGTATAAGTATTTTTGTTTGACATAAAATCCATCCTCCTTGGTATATAAATAATTGTATCATTGACTTTATCCAAAAGTCAACCCGTAAGGTGTGTTGTTCTTTTGGTAGTGTGATTATTGGTGTGATGTGTATTGAGTTTATTCTTATCGCTTACATGCCCTTTAACAACCGTATTATTGGCGAGTTAATGTCTTGGGTGGCGTAACTACCCTACCCGAGAGAGTTTTGCCTTACAACCCCTTTAACAGCCGTTGTAACTCGGCCTCAAAATCGATTTAAAGAGTGAGGGCGCACCCTTTAACGAGTACGCCCTTGAATATTTTTGATTTTATTCCATTGTGCCGACCATTTTATTTATATCACCATCAGAGCCTACGATGATGGTTTTAGTTTTACTTGGCGCTGCATAGCCGAAGCCTTCGATGTAGGCTTTATTTTTTTCTTCTACAATTTCGACTCTTTTTGCAGTTTCTTCATCTGTAAGGTAGCAGGTATCCTTGTTCATGATTTCGTCATTCGGATTTATGGGTTCTTCCGGATTCTTTTCCCATTTCGCATAGAGAACATCAGGCTTTGTGAATTTAAATGTTGTTACCTGATTATGTTTTGTTCGAGGGTCGGTGAACCATCCGGCGAATGTGTAGCCATATTTTGTAGGGATGTAGCTTTCAAGGCTGATGCTCTCGCCATATCTTTTTGTTATTGGCCTGATAAAGCTTCCGCCATCTGATGCGAATTGCAAGGTTATATTTCCAAAGAACCCGATTTCGCTATCGAATATGAGCTGATTCCGTCTCATCTGCCAGGGTGCCGCT
>JAZOBB010000033.1:0-32470 GCA_045595745.1 Clostridia bacterium
AAAAAAATTCCTTTAATATGTTGAAATTACTGTATTCTTGCGCTATAATAAAGAATGAATTAATATGCATAAATATGAATTATATACAGAAAGGTATGTAGCAAATGTCAAACTGGAGATTGTACACCCCCGAAGGAACAACCGACCTGTTGCCAAAGCAATGTGCAGAAAAGACCTCAATTGAAAATGCGATTTCAGACGTTTTCTCTAGCTATGGCTATCAGGTAGTAGAAACACCCGTTATGCAGTTTTATGATGCATACGACACCCCAAGCAGTAAAATGGAGCAGGAAATTTTATACAAATTTTTTGATAAAGAGGGTCGCATTATGGTTTTGCGCCCTGATGTTACAACATCACTCGCACGTATGGTTGCAACAAAGCTGCCTAACGGACCTTTTCCCATCAGAATGCAGTACAGCGGCAAGGTTTTTCGTTATGTAGACAGCTACTCTTCTGTTCAGCGCGAATTTTGTCAGTCGGGTATTGAGCTAATAGGAGCTAAAAACGATATGGCTGACTGTGAGGTTATTTTGTGCGCTATGGAGGCTCTGCTTGCAAGCGGTCTTGAAACCTTTCAGATTGAAATAGGTCAGGTCGAATTCTTTAAAGGTCTTTTAGAGCAGGCACAGTTATCCGATGACGATGCAGAGCACGTTCGCCGTCTTATTGACAAAAAAGATACTTTGGCTTTAGAGGATTATTTAAAAACTCTTAATCTTTCTGCGCCGATTTTCGATATTTTAATTAAGCTACCTACTCTTTTTGGCGAAATTGAAATTTTAGATACAATTGACGAAAGTGTGTTAAGCGAAAAATCAAAGAATGCACTTTTAAATCTTAAAAACATTTATAAAATACTTTCTGATTGCGGATATGAAAAATATATTTCCATTGATTTGTCATTGGTAAAAGGTATTAACTGCTACACAGGTATGATTTTTAAAGGCTTTACTCATGGTGTAGGATTCCCGATTTGTTCTGGCGGCAGATACGATGACTTAACCGCAGAATTTGGTAGCAAAATCCCCGCTGTTGGTATGGCAATAGGCACTGACCGTTTGGTTAGTGTGCTAACAAGACAGAATCTGCTTAATTCTGCCCTCGGCTCTGATGCCTTGATTTTTGGCGATAATCCTGTTTGGTGTTTTGCTCTTTTAACCGCACTCAGAAACGAGGGATATGTTGCAGAGCAGTATTTAAGTGACTCAAGCTTTGATAATGCCGTAGCTTATGCTAAAACCACCAACGTTCAGGGCATATTTAAAATTGAAGATGACGGCAAGGTTTGCGTCTATAATCTTATAGAAGATACAAAAGAATATACAACCTTAGATGAGCTGTTAACAGAAGATGAGCACGACCACGATTGCGATTGCGGATGCCATCACGAGCACGGACATCATCACTAATATTTGGAGGATAATATGAGATATATAACAATTGCACTTGCCAAAGGTCGCTTAGCAGAGCTTACTGTAGATCTTTTAGAGCAGGCATGTTTAGAGGTAGACGAGCTTCGCCAAAAATCACGCAAGCTAATTTTCACAGACGAAAAGAATAAATTTAAATTTATACTTGTAAAGGCATCTGATGTGCCCACCTATGTTGAATATGGTGCGGCGGATATCGGTGTTGTCGGTCGCGATACACTTTTAGAGGACGGCAAGGATTTATACGAAATGATAGACTTAGGCTTTGGCGCCTGCAAAATGGCAGTAGCAGGACCTAGCGAGCTTTATGGAAAGCTTGACGGAATGAGTCATATTCGTGTTGCATCAAAATATGTAAACATTGCAAAAAACTATTATCAGTTCGAGAAAAAACAATCAGTTGAAATAATTAAGCTTAACGGCTCAGTTGAGCTTGCTCCGCTTGTCGGACTATCCGAAGTTATTGTAGATATTGTTGAAAGTGGAAAAACCTTAAAAGAAAACGGTCTGGTTGTTTTAGAAGAAATATGTGACCTTTCTGCCCGTTTCGTCGTAAATCGCGTAAGTATGAAAATGGAACGAGAAAGGATACTCGATTTGGTTGATAAAATTAAAAAGCTGTTGCCAAATCAATAACGGAGGAAAAAATGACAATTACTATTATAGATTACGGTGCAGGAAATCTGCGCAGTGTTGAAAAAGCTTTTTTATATCTTGGATATGATGTAGACGTAACATCTGACCCCGAAAAAATTGCATCTGCTAAAAAGCTCGTTTTGCCGGGTGTAGGCTCTTTTCGCGATGCTATGGACAGTTTAAAAACACACAACTTAGTCGAGCCTATTAAAGCTGCAATCAAGGCCAAAACACCATTTTTGGGAATTTGCTTAGGAATGCAGATGATGTATGACTTCAGCGAAGAGGGCGATGCCGAGGGATTAGGCATATTAAAAGGCACAATCCGCCGTTTTCCTGATGATATGGGACTTAAAATACCGCAAATAGGCTGGAATTCACTCGAAGTTAAACGTCTGTCAGTTCTTTTAAAAGGACTGGGCGACAAGCCGTTTGTATATTTTGTTCACTCATATTATTTGGAAGCAAAAGAACTCGAAACAGTTGTTGCAACAACACATTACGGCATACATCCGCACGTATTGATTGAAAAAGACAATATTTTTCTTTGTCAGTTCCATCCTGAAAAGAGTGGCGAAACAGGACTTAAAATGCTTAAAAACTTTGCTGAATACTCACCGGAGGAAAGCAAATGATAGTTCTCGCGTTTTCAGACAGTCACGGCACTACCTACTCTATTGATGCCGCAATAGCTCAGGAGCCTGTTGTAAATGCCATAATTTTTTGTGGTGATGTTGCAAGCGATGCTGATTATATTCGCTCTAACTATCCTAATATTCCTTTATACAGCGTATGCGGAAACAACGATTTTTTCTGCTCTGACCCGTTTATTATAATGCCTGAGCTTGACGGTGTTAAGCTGTATATAACCCACGGACATAAAGAACGCGTTAAATCGGGATATTATGAGCTTATAAACCGCTGCCATAACTACGACTGCAGTTTGTGCGTTTTTGGGCACACGCATCAAACCTTTGATGAAGAAATAGATGGAATACATTTGTTAAATCCCGGCTCTATTCGTTCATCCGCCGGTACATATGCAAAAATTACAATTTTAAATGAAGATTTTACCACAGAAATTAAAAGCGTAGAATAGTAAAGGAGAAAAAATATGCTTTTTACCATTGACGTAGGCAATACCAATATCGTACTTGGAATTTACGACAAAGATGAGCTAAAATTCAGCTACAGAATGGCTACCGACAGAACTAAGTCTTCTGACGAGATAGGTTTTTTCTTTCTGCAGATTTTGCAAAACGCAGGAATTGACCCTTCGCAAATTGAAGATGCTGTCATTTCTTCGGTTGTGCCGCCTGTTATGCATTCTTTAGAAAATGCCGTACGAAAATATTTTAAAAAAGAGCCTATTGTAATAAGCAGTTCTACCCCTCTTCCCATGAAAATTTTAATTGACAATCCCAAAGAGCTTGGTGCCGACCGAATAGTAAATGCAATCGCAGCATATGAGCTTTATGGTGGCCCTGCCATTGTAATTGATTTCGGTACTGCTACAACCTTTTGTGTGATAAACGAAGACGGAAATTATCTTGGCGGTGCTATTTATCCGGGTCTTAAAATATCAATTGACGCATTGGTCGAACGAACTGCAAAACTCCCGCGTATTGAAATTACGAAACCTGATAATGTTATCGGCAAAAATACAGTTAACAGTATGCAAGCGGGTATCGTTTACGGCTATGTTGGTATGGTTGATTTTGTAGTCAAAAAAATGTCTAAAGAAATCGGCGCAGATAGCATTAAGGTTATAGCAACAGGCGGTTTATCCACATTGATTTCTGAAGAATCTGAAACCATAACTCACATTGACCGAGACTTGACGTTAAAGGGACTTAAAATTATATATAAAAAATATTTAAAATAACTATATCAAGGGCTGTAGCAAAATAAATTTCATTTTGCTACAGCTCATTTTTACATCACATTTCATGTGCAAAAAAGCTGCCGCGAATAAATTTCGCGACAGCTTTTAATTGTTTTAGTCATCATTTGATTGAAATACTACAATCATCTTAATTGCTCCGCTGTTCTGATATACGAACAGTTTTGACGGATTTGCGGCATCAATATTTGAACCGATAATATCGTTGAATACTCCGCCTTTAGATACTTTTCTGTTTTCATTTGTTTCTGCAGTATCTACGACAAATATAGGTGTTTCTGCTGCAATTGCATAGGTTTCGTCTGAATCCTCGTTTTCCCAATTTTCATCATCGAGATACATTGCCGTAAGAATAAGCTCATTACCGCTTGTGCTAAATGTTTTACGTGCTGTTGCAAGCATATAACGATATTTAGCATTTAGCTCGTTTACGTGATCTCCTTCACCGGTGATTGCCGCTTCCTGGTCTCCTGAAACAACATCTTCAGCTTTTGCAACAAGCATTACTTCTTCTAAGATGTTCTTTTCGTCAGCAGATACTTTTACAATGTCACCGACTGCGATGCCCTTAAAGTTACCCTCACCATCCGGAACTTCAAGACTTTCAGACCACTTGTTTGTGCTTGAACCTACTAGCTTCTTGTATTCTTCTTCACCCTTTGAGTAATAGGTCTTTTCATCACCGCTAATAGTCATTACTTTAAATACATTGAACGAACCTTCTTCGCCTTCAATGGTAGCCTCGCCGGTAACCTTAGTAACAATTGCAGGCTGCGCCGATACTATATTCGAAGAAGATGTAAGCGATGTTGTTGAGCCATAAATTACTACAGCTTTTGCAAGGTTACCTTCGGTAGCATCTACAATCTGCACGTTATACATAGCACCAGTTGAATACGAGTTTTTAGCTTTTCCTATGTATTTATCTTTTACACGGTCTTTAGGAATTACTATACCATTTCCTGAAATTGAATATTTACCAAGTTTTGATGATGTATTAGCTTTAAGCTCGCCTGCCTCTAAATTATCAATATTCAAAACGTTCGGGTTGGTTCTGTCGGTTTCACCGGTATATGTAATAATTTTATTAACATATGAACCATCTTGGCTGTATTTAATAATCTGTGTAAACTCTTCTTCATCTTCGTCGTATGCAGCCTCGCCCACATTAAGCAATGCTGCTGATTCTAACAGTGCATCAAATACTTCATCAGCACTTGTCATTTTTTCGCCATTAATTCTTACGCCTTTATTTAAGTCAAGCGGAAGATTTTTAGCAGTGATGTTAGAGCTTGTAGTTACGTCGTACAATTTAATATTAAACTCATTGCCTGTACCTTCGCCTGCCTCTGCTCCAACCAAATAAGCATATTTATAAGTTGATGCGCTGGTAGAAATTTCAGCAAATGCAACCATGCCAAATGCATCTAAAAACAGTTTAACTGCTGTGTCATTTGCAAACAATCTCTGAGCTTCGCTTTCGTAGCTTTTAGCAACCTTATAGGTTTTGTTGTTAACAACCAAGGTCATGCAATCGCCAGAAAGTTCACTAATTGTTCCATTTACTGTATTAGTTGAAATCAATACATCAATTCTGTCTCCTGCTTCATTCTTAGCAATAGAAAGAACATTATTGGTTGTAATACTAGCAAACTCAGCGGGTTTATCATCTTTTGTAAATGTGATATCAATTGAACGATTATCCTCATCTAAAATTACAAAATTACCGCTTTTAATTTTATCATAAACCTTAAATTCAGCCTTAGTAATATTGTTTACAACAATTGTGTCATAAACCATAAAGAAAACGATAGAAGCATCGCCATCACCTTTAGCATCTAGGAATCTTACAGTACCAGATGCATTTATGTTAGCATCTAATATGTCTTCAAAGCTCTTTTTATCGGTATCTATCGGCGAGCCGTTAAACATAATTATTGCATCATTGCTTACGTCTACTTCTTCATACTCTTCGTCTTCTGTCATATATTCAACATAACTATTATCATATTCAGAAATATCGTTTAAGTTAACAATAACCTCATCATTAGCGCGGGATTGAGGTATAATCTTGGTCAATTCCTGATAATCACGGCTACTATCATATTCATAATAGATAGTTACATATTTTCCAAGGTACTCTTCAGGATCAATTTTAAGATTCTCAATTGAGAAAATCTCGTTATCGCTGCCAAGGTCAATTTCAATCTGGTTTCTTTTACACGGACTTTCTTCGCCATATTCTAAAGTTGTTCCGTTAATAGAAATAACCTGACCGTTATCTGACTTTGTTCTGTCTGTTGAAGTAACAGAGCCTGATACTTTACCGGTAAGCGGGTCAACAACCTCAACATTAAGTGCATTGTCAACCAGCTTTGCAATAAGTCCACGGTTTGCAGCCTTGCCTACTGTGCCGTCAACAACACTTCTTAACAGTCTTAAGCTACCTGCAATCGTAAGATAACCTTTCGGATATCCACCCAGCTTCTGAGCCTGAGCATCATAACCGAGAGCGCAAACAAGCATTTTTACAGCCTGTTCGTATGTAACATCTGCATCAGGAGCAAAAGTGCCGTCGCCCATGCCGTTAATGATGCCTGCGGCAGCAGCAACCTTGATATAACCTGATGCCCAGTGGTCATCAGCAACGTCGGTAAAGCCCGCACCTGCTGTCGCACCAACTTCACCGGTACCTACAACACCAATACAAACAATTTTTGCAAACTCACTTCTTTTTACCGGATTTTCCGGAGCAAAGGTACCGTCACCCATGCCGTTAATAATGCCCCTTGCTGCCAGATTTTCTACAGCAGTGTAATAGCGATATGTACTGTCAACATCACTGAACTGCGCCGCAGAAGCTGTCATCGGAATCATCATTGAGATTGCAAGAGCCACAACTAACAATAATGATAAAAATTTCTTCATCTTACGCATATTTTCCCCTCCGTAAATATAAATATAATATGTGCTTTTTATATTATAACATTGTTATACCTTATCGTCAATTACAAATATTTTACTTTTTGATTACAAAGAGAAAAGTCACCGCTATCGCGGCGACTTTTACTGACTATTTTAATATTGGCTTAATATTTTCAAATCCGTCCCATACCATTAATTTATAGCTTGAATACTCTTTATTTTCTATAGGAATACTAACTTCCATCTCGCCAGGCTTAATGTTTATAGCCGTATTTTTAAACTGAACAAGCTTTCCGTTTTCATCGTAAAATGCTATAATTGCGATTGCAGATTGTTCGGCAACATAGTCATTAATGTTAAGATTTGCAGTAAATGTGCTTTCACTTATAACTACATCGCTGACAATATAGTTTTCGCCACTTATGCTGTTGTAATGTATTGTCGCGTTGGTTAAGCAGTCGTTGTTACTACCTATTGATATATTAGCCCAATCTGCTTTGCTGTCGCTGTAGTATACGTTCTTTAAACTCTTGCAGTCGCAAAATGCGTAATCATTAATGCTTGTTACATTATCATGTATGATTATACTTTTTAAACTACTGCAATCAGAAAATACATACTCACCAATACTCGTTACACTGTCAGGTATGGTTATACTTGTTAAACTACTACAACCAAAAAATGCAGCAACACCAATACTTGTTACACGGCCAGATATGATTATGCTTGTCAGATTTTCGCAATAACCAAATGTTCCTCTACCAATACTTGTTATACTGTTCGGTATAGTTATACTTGTTAAACCGCTACAACCAAAAAATGCATTATCACCAATACTTGTTACACTGTCAGGTATGGTTATGCTTGTTAAACTGCTACAATCAGAAAATGCCCAATCACCAATACTTGTTACACTGTCTGGTATGGTTATGCTTGTTAAACTAGCGCAATAAAAAAATGCTCTATCTCCAATACTTGTTACACTGTCTGGTATGGTTATGCTTGTTAAACTGCTACAATCAGAAAATGCCCAATCACCAATACTTGTTACACTGTCTGGTATGGTTATGCTTGTTAAACTGCTACAATCAGAAAATGCCCAATCGCCAATACTTGTTATACTGTCGGGTATTGTTATGCTTGTTAAACCGCTACAACCAGAAAATGCATAATTACCAATACTTGTTATACTGTTCGGTATTGCATACTCATTGTCTTTTTTTCCTTCAGGATATCGTATCAATGTTTTAATACCGCTATCAAACAAAACAGCATTGACTGAGCAATAATATGGATTGCCTTTATCAACATCTATACTCATTAAACTACCGCAACCATAAAATGCACTTTCACCAATGCTTGTTACACTGTCAGGTATGGTTATGCTTGTTAAACCGCCACAATCACTAAATGCATCATCACCAATACTCGTTACACTATAGGGTATAGTTATAATTGTTAATCCTTCACAACCATAAAATGCTCTATCTCCTATACTCGTTACTCTATAGGGTATAGTTATAGTTGTTAGTCCTTCACAACCATAAAATGTACTTTCACCAATGCTTGTTACACTGTCTGGTATGGTTATGCTTGTTAAACCGCCACAACCACTAAATGCACTTTCACCAATACGCGTTATGCTGTCAGGTATTGTTATGCTTGTTAAACTAGTGCAATAAAAAAATGCTCTATCTCCAATATTTGTTACACTATCAGGTATGGTTATGCTTGTTAAACTGGTGCAAAAAGAAAATGCATTCTCAGCAATACATGTTACAAGACATCCTCCCAATGTTGACGGAATGGTAACATCGCCACTTATTGAGGTGTCACAATCTGTAATTGTTGCCGTGCCGTTACTAATATAATATGTATAATATCCTTCTGTCGCTGCACTTGCAGTAACAGGCAATACCGCCGTAACACTTAATACTATACACAACATTAAAATTAAGCTAAGAATTCTCTTTTTCAACAGTATCATCCTCTTTCTTTAGCGATAATAGCACAATTATAATATAGCACAATTTTTGGCATTTGTAAATGCAAAGTTAAATTTTGGGTTATTACACAAAAACACCCGACCGATTGGTCGGGTGTTATCAACTATACTTATTAAATTATACTACACCGTATGCCTGCATTGAACGTGCAACCTTCATAAATCCGGCGATATTTGCGCCTGCGACTAAGTTGCCCTCCATACCAAACTCTTTTGCTGCCTCGCTGGTATTTTTATAAATATCAACCATAATGCCCTGAAGCTTTCTGTCAACCTTTTCAAAGGTCCAGCCGTAACGCATTGAGTTCTGGCTCATTTCAAGTGCCGATGTTGCTACACCGCCAGCATTTGCAGCTTTAGCAGGTCCAAACAATATTCCGCTGCTCTGGAAATATGCAATTGCCTCGGGTGTTGAGGGCATATTAGCACCCTCTGAAACTGCATAGCAACCGTTTGCGATTAAAGCCTTTGCAGATTCTTCGTTAATTTCGTTCTGAGTTGCACAAGGAAGTGCAATATCACATTTTACTGTCCATACACCTGAGCAGCCCTCGGTATAAACAGCCTCGGGATGATATTTAACATATTCAGAAATTCTTTTTCTTTCTTCTAGCTTAATCTTTTTAACAACATCTAAATCAATGCCGTTTTCATCGTAAATATATCCGTTTGAATCACTCATTGTAACAACTTTTGCACCAAGCTCTGTTGCCTTTTCAGTAGCATAAATTGCAACGTTACCGGAACCGGAAACTGCAACTTTCGCACCCTTAAATGATTTTCCGGCATCTTTTAACATTTCTTCAGTAAAATAGCACAGACCGTATCCTGTTGCCTCGGTACGTGCCAAGCTTCCGCCATAGGTCAGACCTTTGCCTGTTAAAACACCGGTATATTCATTGCGAAGTCTTTTGTACTGACCGAAAAGATAACCAATCTCTCTTGCACCAACACCGATATCACCTGCAGGTACGTCAGTATCTGCACCGATATGCTTTGAAAGCTCTGTCATAAAGCTCTGGCAAAAACGCATAACCTCTGCGTCGGATTTGCCCTTGGGGTCAAAGTCGCTACCGCCTTTTCCGCCGCCGATAGGAAGACCTGTAAGAGAATTTTTGAAAATCTGCTCAAATCCCAAAAATTTAATAATTCCCTCGTAAACAGACGGATGAAAACGCAAACCGCCCTTGTAAGGACCGATTGCACTGTTAAACTGAACACGAAAACCGCGGTTTACTCTTACTACACCTTTATCATCAACCCACGGAACACGGAATTTGATTACACGCTCCGGCTCTACGATTGACTCGAGCACCCCGCATTCGATAAACTCGGGATATTTTTCTATAACAGGCTCTAACGATTCTAATACCTCGTGAACTGCCTGATGAAATTCCGGCTCGGCAGGATTCCTTTTTATAACCCTATCCATAAGCTCTGCCATATACGAATTTTTAAAAGACATTTCTTTCACTCTCCTAAGTGGTTTTTTAATAATACAAGCGATATTTTAACATAAAATGAAAGTTTTTTCAACAAAAATTTCATTTTATGTACCCTATAGCCATTTTTATGAAAAAACACAAAGGATTTGTGCAGTTTTCATTAAAAATATTACATACTGAGAATTTTGGAGAGAGTTAATATCTCATTTCCCATTTTTTTCTCCATACTAAGTCCTTCCATAATATCGTAATCAACAATTTTATCTTTTTGTTTTGCAACAATTCTGTTACCTACACCATTTGCCAAAAGCTCAACAGCATGAATACCCATCTGACTGGCAACAATTCGGTCGGTAACGGTCGGGCTTCCTCCGCGTTGAATGTGACCGAGTATTGTTGCACGGGTTTCGATTCCTGTTTCTTTCTGAATTTTTTTGGCGATTTCAACACTGCCGCCTACGCCCTCGGCAACAATAATAAGATTCTGCTTTTTGCCTCGCATTTTACCTTCCTGAATAGGTTTTAAAATGTCGCGTTCAAAATCAAATTCTTCTTCGGGTACAATAGCATTTTCCGCTCCGCAAGCCATTGCAACATATGCCGCAATATATCCTGCATCACGGCCCATAACCTCAACAACCGAGCAACGCTCGTGAGAATGTGCTGTATCGCGTATTTTATCTATCGCATCACGAGCGGTATTTAATGCTGTATCAAATCCGATTGTATAATCGGTACACGCAATATCGTTATCAATTGTTCCCGGAACGCCTACTGTCGGAAGTCCTGCCGCAGATAAGTCCTTCGCGCCCCTGAACGAGCCGTCTCCGCCGATTACAACCAAACCTTCGAGTTTTATATCCTTTGCCATTCTTACAGCCTTTAAAATGCCCGGTTGCTCTTTAAATTCTAAGCAACGAGCAGTTTGCAGAATTGTTCCACCTCTGTGCAAAATATCTGAAACACTACGTGCAGACATAATTTCGTAATCTCCGTTTATAAGACCGTTATAGCCTTTATGGATACCAATAACCTCCATACCGTAATGAATTCCACCACGAACTACCGCACGTATTGCAGCATTCATACCCGGAGCATCTCCACCGCTTGTTAATACACCAATTCTTTTCATACCGCTTTTCCCCTTTCTGATTATAAAGATACCTTTATAATCTTCCGTTTATTTATAATTATCATTATCTTTTGTTAAAACAGCAAGTGTCATGCTCACAGCAGACACTTGCCTTAATTTTTACAGCGCCTTTTCAATTATAATACTGTGTGCCGCATCAATTTCAGATTCGGTAACTAAAATTTCATAACATCCGTATTTTTCTGCCTGTGTCTGATTAACTGCTCTAACCTTTACAAGCAAGCCTGCCTCTTGAAACAAGCTACGTATTTTTTCTGCAGTTTCAGATGTCTGAGCGATATACACTACCATCCACATAGCTTTAGTCCCCTATTACTTTATTATTGTTTTTATTAAGGATAATTTATCTTCTTCTTTCTTTAATTTCTGCCATAATCTCAGCGATAAATTCTTTACGCGGCATTGCACCTTTGTCGCCGTCTTTTCTTGAACGCACAGCGACCATACCTTCTGCCTGCTCTTTTTCGCCTACTATTATCATATACGGAACTTTTTCCATCTGTGCCTGTCTTATCTTATATCCGATTTTTTCGTTACGGCTGTCAAGCTCAACACGAATACCGCTGTCAAACAGCTCGTTATATACTTCCTGAGCATAGTCAGCATAGTTTTCAGAAATCGGCAACACCTTAACCTGAACAGGAGCAAGCCATGTCGGAAAAGCACCAGCATATTTTTCAATAAGAAGTGCTAAAGTACGTTCATAGCAACCAAGCGCAGTACGGTGAATGATATAAGGACGGGTTTTGCCGCCGTCTTTGTCGATATATTCCATACCAAACTGCTCTGCCAAAAGCTGGTCTATCTGAATAGTAACAAGTGTATCTTCTTTGCCATATACATTCTTAATCTGAATATCGAGCTTAGGACCGTAGAACGCCGCTTCGTCGATACCGATTGTATAATCAAGTCCAAGATTATCAAGAATTTTTTTCATTACACCCTGAGCTTCATCCCATTGTTCAGGTGTTCCGATATATTTTTCTGTGTTGTTAGGATCCCATTGTGAGAAACGGTAGCTTACGTCTTCTTTAAGACCTAAGGTATCTAACATATAGTTTGCGAGCTCTAAGCAACCACGGAATTCTTCTTCTAACTGGTCGGGACGAAGAATTAAGTGACCCTCTGAAATAGTAAACTGACGTACACGAATAAGACCGTGCATTTCACCTGACTCTTCATTTCTGAAAAGTGTCGAGGTTTCGCCCAGACGCATCGGTAAATCGCGGTATGAACGCATTTTATTTAAAAATACCTGATACTGGAACGGGCAGGTCATAGGACGCAGAGCAAATACCTCTTTATCCTTTTCTTCATCACCCAAAACAAACATTCCGTCCTGATAATGGTCCCAGTGACCCGAAATTTTATAAAGGTCGCTTTTTGCCATTAACGGAGTTTTTGTAAGCAAATATCCGCGGCGTTGTTCTTCGTCTTCAACAAAACGCTGAAGTGTCTGAATTATTTTTGCACCCTTAGGTAAAAGAATCGGCAAGCCCTGACCAATAACATCAACGGTTGTGAACAATTCAAGTTCACGACCAAGCTTGTTATGGTCGCGCTTTCTTGCCTCTTCAACCTGAGCAAGATATTCCTGCAAATCTGTTTTATTAGTAAATGCTGTTCCGTAAATACGCTGCAGCATTTTGTTCTTTTCGCTACCTCTCCAGTATGCGCCGGCTACACTTGTTAAAGCAAATGCCTTAACCTTGCCAGTTGATGACACGTGCGGTCCTGCACAAAGGTCGGTAAAGTCGCCCTGCTCGTAAAATGAGATTTCCTCACCTTCGGGTAGGTCGCAAATAAGCTCAACCTTATAGATTTCGCCTTTTTCTTCAAAATATTTTATTGCCTCGTCACGCGGCATTGTAAAGCGGCGAACGGGGATATTCTCTTTCACAATTTTTTTCATTTCTGCCTCGATTGATTTTAAAACATCGGGTGTAAATGAAACATCACAATCAAAATCATAGTAAAAACCGTTTTCAATTGCCGGACCAATCGCAAGCTTTGCCTGCGGATAAAGTCTTTTTACTGCCTGTGCCAACACGTGTGAGGCAGTATGGCGCAAAACGTCTTTGCCCTGTTGGTCATCAAATGTGAAAAAGGTAATAGTTGCATCGCTGTCGATAACGGTGCCCATTTCACACACCTTTCCGTCAACGTCGGCAGCAAGACAAGTTCGTCCAAAGCCCTCGCTGATATCATTTGCAATTGCATAAAGCGGAGTAGCTTCGCTATACTCTAATGCACTGCCGTCTTTTAAAATTACCTTAAACATTCAATTTCATTCCTTTCTTTTGACAAAGATTTGTCTATTTTTCCTCATAATATATCATAGCGGTTTATCGCCATAAAGTCAAGTAAAATCTGTCGTAATATCGCAAACAATTTGATTTTTACAGTCAAATGCAAATATAAAATCGCCAAATTTGTAAAATCTTAAGTTTTTATAAATTTGTACAGGTTTTTCATCTTTAAAATGCGGAAAATATTTTTCTACATATTTACTTTCTTTTAAAAATTCAAATACTCTTTCTTTTAATCCGCAATCGGTCATAAAGCTTAAATTATCTTTATAGTGAGTGCAATAATCAAAAATTATCACTTTCTCTATTTTGCTATCTGAATATTTTTCTTTAGCATAGCTATTTAAAATTTCATAAAGATTTTTTCGGCTTATGCTTTGACCGCTATAGCCTTTTTCTTCAAAATAATCAGCCAGACTTTCAAAAAATTCATATGCCGAGTCAGAAAAATAATTATTAATAAAATATTCAACAGTGTTTGTAAAGGTTCCGCTGTTATAATATTTTTCGAGCACATCTTCAATATCTTTCAGCCTTAAAATATCATCAAAGCTCATCTTATCACTTGATATTATCTCATACGGCGGCTCGTCGGTAAAGCTGCTGCCTTCGGTATTAAGTTTAGCACCCTTTAGCTTTTTTAAAAATCCGAGCTGTAAGTCGTGCGGTCTTAAGCTGAAAACATCATTAAACGATTTTTTAAATTGCTCTAGACTCTCTCCCGGCAATCCTGCGATTAAGTCAAGATGAAGATGTATATTATTATTCTCTTTTAGTCTTTTTACTACCGATTTTATTTTTTCGAAGTCTGCTCCGCGTTTTATTTTAGAAAGTGTGTCGGGGTTCGTACTCTGCACACCTATCTCTAACTGAAACAGACCTTTTCGGCTTTCCTTTAGTGCGCAAATAAGTTCATCTGACATTGTTTCTGCCTTTACCTCGAAGTGAAAGCAGGTATTTTTAGAGTTTTCTTTTATAAACTCAACCATTTCTACAGCTCTGCGGTTATCTGCATTAAAAGTGCGGTCAACCAGCTTTACGAGCGGAACATTTGCGTTTATAAATATAAGCAATTCCTTTTTTACTCTTTCTAGCGGCAAAAAACGCACTCCGTTTGTAGCTGATGACAAGCAGAATCCGCATTTAAACGGACAACCGCGAGATGTTTCGTAATAAATAAGACGACCGCAAAGTTCATTAAGTTCACCTTGCAAATATGGAAACGGAAGGTCGTTCATATTTATTTCTTCAGAATTCAGATTTTCTACAACCTCGTCGTTTTTACGATAGCATAGTCCCGAAACTTTTAAAAAGTCATTGTTTTTCAGTGCATCTAGAAAATCAGGCAGACTTGTTTCGCCCTCACCTTTAATTATGTAATCTATATTTTTTTCTTTTTCGAGAATTTCTTTACTGTTATAACTAACCTCCGGTCCGCCCAGAACAGTAATTATAGATGGATTTGCTTTTTTTAGCCGCGAACATATGTCGAGTATCATTTTAATGTTCCATATATAGCAGGAAAAAAACACGGTTTTCGCACCGCTTTTATAGATATCTGCCGTAACTGCTTCTGTGCGGTCGTTTATTGAATACTCACGCATTTTAATGCCGCACAAATTTCTTAAATATCTTACAGCTAAATTTGTATGAATATATTTTGCGTTAATTGCTACAAGCAGATTCATTTTTTCCCTCCTTTTACTATATAAAAAGGACTGTAAAGCTACAGCCCTTTTTAGCTATTTTTTATTGTGCCATTTGCTCTTCTAATTCACGAATAGCATCTTTTCTCGAAAGATTGATTCTGCCCTGGCGGTCAACTTCCATAACCTTAACCATAATTTCGTCGCCTACACTTACAACATCTTCAACCTTTTCAACGCGTTTGCTGTCAAGTTTAGATATGTGAACCAAGCCTTCTTTTCCGGGCAAGAATTCAACAAATGCACCAAAAGTGGTAATTGTAACAACCTTTGCCTTATAAATCTTTCCGATTTCGATTTCGCCGGTGATACCTTTAATGATTTCGATTGTGCGCTGTGCCATTTCTTCATCGCTGGTAGAAATGTAAATTGTACCGTCTTCTTCAATATCAATTTTTGTTCCGGTTTCTGCGATAATCTTCTGAATTACTTTCCCGCCGCTGCCGATAACGTCGCGAATCTTATCAGTATCGATATTCATTGTATAAATTTTCGGAGCATATTTTGAAAGCTGCTCACGCGGCTGTTCGATTGCCTTTAAGAGTACGTTGTCAATAATATGATAACGTGCTTCTTTAGTTTGTGCAAATGCCTGCTTAATAATTTCGGGTGTTAAACCGTCAATTTTAATATCCATCTGGATAGCAGTAATACCTGTTTTTGTACCTGCTACTTTAAAGTCCATATCGCCGTAGAAGTCTTCTACGCCCTGAATATCAACCATTGTAATAAAACGGTCGCCTTCGGTGACAAGACCTACAGAAATACCTGCAACAGGAGCTTTAATTGGAACGCCGGCATCCATAAGTGCCAAGGTACTTCCGCAAACACTTGCCTGTGATGTACTTCCGTTTGAGCTTAATACCTCTGAAACGAGACGGATTGCATACGGGAATTCTGCTTCTGACGGGATAACCGGCTCTAACGCACGCTCAGCTAAAGCTCCGTGACCGATTTCGCGGCGACCCGGACCTCTTGACGGGCGGGTTTCGCCAACTGAGTATGACGGGAAGTTATAATGATGCATATAACGTTTCTGGTCGTCTGTGTCGATACCGTCGAGCATCTGAGCATCGCCCATTGCACCTAAGGTTGCAACGGTTAATACCTGAGTCTGACCACGGCTGAACATACCGGAGCCGTGTGTCCTCGGAAGAAGTGCAACTTCGGCAGAAAGCGGACGGATGTCTAAGATTCCACGTCCGTCAACACGTTTGCCCTCGTCTAAAATCCAACGGCGAACGATAAATTTCATAAGCTTTTCTACAGCCTCGGTAATCTCTGCACCATTTTCTTCTTCAGTGTATTTACCTGCGAAGTGCTCATAAAGTCCTTCATAAAAAACTTTCATATTAGCTTCGCGGATATTTTTATCATCTGTATCTAAAGCAACCTTGAGCTTGTCCAATGAATAAGCTTTGATTTCTTCATACAAAGCTTCGTCAACAACATGAGATTCGTATGTCATTTTCGGCTTTCCTACTGCAGCCTGAATTTCGGAAACGAAGTCACAGATTTTTTTAATATGCTCGTGTGCGAACATAATCGCATTGAACATAGTTTCTTCGTCAACCTCTTTAGCACCTGCCTCAATCATTACAACCTTTTCTTTTGTACCTGCAACAGTCAGGTTCATAAGGCTCTTTTCTCTTTGTGCAGTTGTCGGATTTAAAACAAATTCGCCATCAACCAAGCCAACAAATACACCACCGATAGGTCCGTTAAACGGAATGTCGGAAATAGAAATTGCAGCAGATGTACCAATCATTGCAGCAACCTCTGGAGCATTATCCTGCTCAACTGAAAGAACTGTGTTTACAACGCTTACGTCATTTCTTAAATCCTTAGGGAATAAAGGACGGATAGGACGGTCGATAACACGTGATGTTAAAATTGCTTTTTCAGAGGGCTTGCCCTCGCGGCGGATAAATCCACCCGGAATTTTACCTACTGCATAAAGTTTTTCTTCAAAGTCAACGCTCAAAGGGAAAAAGTCGATACCCTCACGCGGCTTTGCTGCCATTGTTGCAGTTGAAAGTACTGCTGTGTCGCCGTAACGAACCATAACAGCACCACCTGCAAGCTCTGCATACTTGCCGGTTTCAATTACCAACGGTCTGCCCGCCAGTTCCATTTCGAATGTTCTAAACATAACTACCTCCATTTAAAAATTTAAATTTTGGCGCAATGGCAAGAGATAAGAAATAAAAAGTAAAATTTTAAGGTTTACTTCTTATCTCTTACTTCTTGCCCTCGCTGCGCCTTTTATTATATAATTTATTATTATATCATAACGAAATATAAATTTCAAGAAGTTTTTTCCTGCAAGATTAAATAAAAAAGCATATAGCTATAATCTCTTTTTGTATTGGTGTGCATTTTCTTTTTTAATCCGTTGTTTAAATCATAGCATCCTTTTTTCGAAATAATGATGTTATAAAGACAATATAAAATTAATTCCATTGGTTGACTTAAAATAAAAACTAAAGTATAATAAATTTGTATTTATCGTATAAGGAGGCTTTAAAATGATATATACATCCGTCGACCAGTTAATTGGCAAAACACCGCTTTTAGAGCTTGTAAGAATAGAAAAAAGTTTAAATCTTAAAGCAAAAATTCTGGCAAAGCTTGAATATTTTAATCCAGCCGGTTCTGTAAAGGACCGCGTTGCCAAAGCTATGATTGACGACGCTGAAAAAAAAGGAATTTTAAAAAACGGCAGTGTTATTATCGAGCCTACCTCGGGTAACACCGGAATAGGACTTGCATCTGTTGCCGCTGCAAGGGGATATAAAACCATAATAGTTATGCCTGATACAATGTCAAAAGAGCGCAGGCAGCTTATGACGGCATACGGTGCAGAGCTTGTTTTGACAGATGGCACAAAAGGTATGTCGGGAGCAATAGAAAAAGCCGAAGAGTTGGCAAAAGATATTCCCGACAGCTTTATTGCCGGTCAGTTTACAAATCCGGCAAATCCTTTAGCGCATATTAAAACCACCGGACCTGAAATATACGAGGATACCAACGGCAAGGTTGATATCTTTGTGGCAGGTGTAGGCACAGGCGGCACAATTACCGGAGTGGGCGAATATTTAAAATCTAAAAATCCTGATATTAAAATTGTAGCGGTAGAGCCGGACTCCTCGGCTGTTCTTTCGGGCGGTAGCGCAGGCTCACATAAGCTTCAGGGCATAGGTGCAGGTTTTGTTCCCAAAGTATTAAATACTGAAATATTTGATGAAATTATTGCAGTATCTTCAGAAGATGCCTTTTATGCCGGAAGGATGCTTGGCAAAAAAGAAGGAGTTTTGGCAGGAATTTCGTCAGGTGCAGCTCTTTATGCCGCATTCCAGCTTGCACAGCTATCTGAAAATGAAGGCAAAAATATAGTCGTTTTATTGCCTGATACAGGAGACAGATATTTGTCAACTGATTTGTTTGAATAATCACCATAAAAAATACCTCAGCTTTTTTAGCTGAGGTATTTTTTATTTAAAGCGTATTTGCTTCTTCACGTATTTCGTTGATTGTTTTTGTAACCGAGTGCTTTATAGGCTCCCATTTTACTTTTTTAAACAGAGCTATAATTGAAATCGGTACGTATGTAAGCATAAATATAGGAAACGTAAATGTATATGCGATTTTTTTAGCCACTCCGCAGTAAATTTGTTTCCACTCGGTAATGGTTGTTATAAAACCAAACAAGAAAAATATAGAGTAAAAACTAAGTAAGGTTTGTACTAATGTTTTTAACAAAATGCCTGCATATTCTACTTCTGTCAGAAAAGCAATCGGCACCGCTACCGTATTAAGCACTGTACTTATCAAGGTTAACAGCATTGCCGGCATAAGTGTCATAAACATATCATAGCACGAAAAGCTACCTTTAAACATTCCCGAAAGCAAGCGTTTGCCATATTTTCTGAACACCTGATAAAATCCCTTTGACCAACGCAGACGCTGGATATATGACTGATAAAAGGTTTCGGGCTGTTCATCGTATAAAACAGCATTTTCACAATAACCGATTATTTCGCCATTTACAATACTGTCTGTTGTAAACTCAATATCTTCTGTCAAAAGATGATGTATCCAACCGCCATTTTTATTAACAATATCTGCACTGATTAAAAAACCCGTTCCCGATATTGCACAACTGGTATTAAGCTTCATTCTGGCATTATTTAAAAACTTAGCTTCTCTTAAAAACCAAAGCGAATAACCTGCTGTAATCCAGTTTTTACCGTAATTTTTTGAATTACGATAGCTCGTGATAACACGATATCCGTTATCAAAAACCTTGTTCATTTCTTCAATAAACATAGGGGCTACAACGTTGTCTGCATCGAATATAATATAGCCCTCGTAGTTTTTATCGCTATGCTCTGTTTTAATTTTATCAAACAACCAATCAAGTGCATAGCCCTTGCCTACTTGTTGTCTGTCAAATCTTTCGTAAACAATTGCTCCGGCATCACTTGCGGTCTGAGCTGTGTTATCAGTACAATTATCTGCGATAACAAAAATATCAACAAGCTCTGACGGATAAGTTTGCCCGTGTATGCTTTCAATCAGATTGCCTATTACATCTGATTCGTTTCTGGCAGAAATGACAACCGCATAACGATGCATATTTGCTGCGTTAAAACTGCGTCTTTTCTTGAATAATCCCACGAGTACATATACACCCTGATAAAAATAACACAGCATAAACAACAGCGAGATTATAAAATTTAAATATACAATAATTTTCATAAGCCTTCCTCGGTGTTACATAGTAGTTTATAGTATTTGCCGATTTATCCTTTATGACTGAAATGATGTTAATTTTCTGTCTTTAGTTTTTTCTTATTATCTTCATCAAAATTACTCTTGCATCAAAAAAGCGACTAACCAAAAGGCTCGCCGCTTTTGGTAAACAAAGTATCGATAAACGCACTTTGCTCTGACGTGGTGGAGCCGAGGAGAATCGAACTCCTGTCCGAAAATGCCTCCGGTTCAGGCTCTCCGAGCGCAGCCTATGATTAACATTCCCTCTGGTATCAGTTCACAGGCAACCTGATACCTTCAGTAGCTTCATTATTCATGGTCGGCTCAAAGCTTTGCCGACTCACGTTCACTGCTTTAATGATGCCCTTACATAGAGTGCAGTAGTTCTATGCAGGACAGCTGCCATAATTAGGCAGCAGCTAATTCTGTGTTAGCGTTTAATTTAAAAATTTTACGGATTTTAAAGTGGCTCCGCACCACTGCTCGCTCCTAAACGTTCGTCATCCCCGTCGAAGCCATTGCGGCCCCATATAAATAGGTTTGACAACCATTATACTATTATACATTTAAGTTTGCGTTTTGTAAAGCATTTTTTATTATTTTTAAAATTTTATCTGTTTTTTTACCTAAAATCTCCTATTTTTTATATTTTAAAACATTTTTAATGCCTATCAGTCGTTATTGGATCGTATTTTCTTCTAGCTTTGCAATCTGTCTGCCCCTATGGTCAATAGTATAATTTTCGCGGTATATGAGTTCACTTACAGGAACTATTTTATATCCGTCTGCCAGTAATTTTTCCAAAATTTTCGGCAATGCTGCAGGAGTGTTTTTAGCTCCGTTGTGAAAAAGAACAATCGACCCCGGTTGCACTCTTTTGGTTACACGTGCAATAATATCTTCAGTGTCTAAATCCTTCCAGTCTAAGCTGTCAACATCCCATTGTATTGTTTCGTGTCCAACACTTTTGGCGGCACGAATAACTGCATTGTTATACTCCCCGTACGGTCCCCTGAACAAATCTGGTCTTTTTCCGGTTGCAGCTTCTATTTTATCGGCACACTTTGATATTTCTGTCTTTATTTTTTCCTCCGAAAGCTGATCTATATGAGGATGCGTATCTGAATGATTCATAATTTCGTGTCCGCTCTGAACAAATTTTTTAACCGATTCTGGATATTTTTCGACCCAGCTTCCTACCATAAAAAATGTAGCCTTAACATTATATTTATTTAAAATTTCGATTAGCTTGTCAGTATCCAAATCATCCCACGCTGCATCAAAGGTTATTGAGCAAATCTTTTCCTCACCACGTTCTACACTATAAATAGGCAAAAGTCTATCTTCTGAGCCCTCTTTCATAACCTGCACTGCATCGCTGCCTGAAAGCACCAAAATCCCCAATGCACAAATAAAAAGTACGCAATAGAGTGCAAACCGATGCTTATTTACGACAAAAATTTTCATAAAGTATCCATCCTTTTAAAATTTTATAGCAATAAAATTATATTAACACAAGAATGGCTTTATGCAAAAAAACTGCCGCTATATGCGACAGTTTAATATTTATGCATTGACTTTAACTACATTTACATTTAAATCAGCAAGCTTTCGTTGCCATTTATCATCTAACACCGCCTCTGTAATTATGATATCTATATCTTCAAGCGGAGCAAGTTTAACGAAGCCTATGCGACCTATTTTAGTCTTATCACACAGATAATATCTTTGCTTGCAGTTTTTAAGCATCTGCTGCTTTATGCCACATTCGTGTTCATTGCTCTCTAAAATGCCGGCATCTTTAGTTAAACCCTTGCTGCTGAAAAACATTTTGCTTGCAAAGTAGTTCTCTTGAATACTACTCTCTGCCAGGCTTCCGATAAATGACTGATTGTTGCTCACCATACCGCCAATCGAGATTACACGAATTGATTCATGCCCCGCAAGCTCGTTGACAATACGTATGGAATTAGTTATTATAGTAACATTTTTAAACTTTTTTAACTCTTTTGACATATAAAATGTGGTTGTTGAAGCATCAAGAAAAATCGTATCTCCTTCAGATATATGCTTAACAGCCTCTTTTGCAAGGCACATTTTTATATCAACATTCGTAGATTTTCTTTTTTCTAACGACATTTCATAGGTGCTGTCGTCGATGGGTACTGCACCGCCGTGCGTACGCATAAGCATTTCTTGCTTTTCGAGTTTTTCCAAATCACGTCTGACAGTTTCTTCAGTTACCCCAAGCTCTACACTTAGTTTGCTGACCCAGACAGCTCCGTTTTCACTGAGCAGCTCTAAAATCCGTTTTTGCCGTTCTAAAGCGAACAACTCATCACCTCATTTATTGCTTACTTACTTTTATTGTCTTTTTTTAAAATAGTTACCAATGCTCCGTTTTTAAGACCTGCAGAGTTTGCATCGTCTGTATCAATGTGCATTTCAACATTAAAATCATCACGCACACGAACTTGAACATCGTAAAATTTAGTAGGTTTTACACCCTCAACTAAAACATCAACATAATCGTTATCTTTTATAGCGTGGCGGTCCGCATATTCAGGTGTTAAGTGAATATGACGATTTGCAATAATAACGCCTTCTTTAAGATATACACTACCTTTAGGTCCTACTAAAACGATTCTTTCAGAGCCCTCGACCTTACCTGACGGGCGAACCGGAGGACTAACCTTTAATACAAAAGTATCAGTACGGGATATTTCGACCTGAGTATTTTTTCTTACAGGACCTAAAACTCGTACATTTTCTATTGATTTAAGCGACGGTCCTACCAATGTTACAACCTCTTCAGACGCAAATTCACGTCCCATCAAGGTTTTCTTTTTGGTAAGTTCGTAACCTTTACCAAATAATATATCTAAATCTTCACGCGACAGATGAACGTGACGTTGTGAAACGCCTATTTTAATCTGGTCGCTCTCTAAGCGTTCATAATCAGCAATAGCCTTTTGAACTGCTTTAGCAATCGAATTTGTATCATACATTTGTCGTCACCCTCTCAGACAAAACTATTTTTGATTCGGTGTATCCATATCAAAAAACTTCGTTACTTCACCGTGCGGATTCGCTAAAACTGCACTTCCGAACAGCTTACCTATCGGTGCAGAAGCCTTTGCTCCCGCCTCGACAGCAGCGGTTACAGCAGACACACTACCCGATACAATCAAGGTAACCAAACGTCCGCCCAATCGCTTTTCGGTATGTACCAAGCGCACATCTGCCGCTTTAAGCATTGCATCTAATCCCTCGATAGATGCTACCAAGCCTTCGATTTCGATAAAACCGATTGCGGTCGGTGCTCTTTCAGGCATTTCGCTATCCGGTACATTTAAAAATGATTTAGGAAGTTTTTTGTTAAACTTATCTCTGTTTATATCCAAAAGGTATGCCATTTTTTCAGCACCGTCACCCGGATTTGCGATAATGTGCGAAACAATGAATTTACCTTCTTTTTTAGCGTATTCTTCGCCTGCTTCGACAGCAGCCTGAACAGCAGCAACATTACCCTCTACCTTAACAACCATAACCAAAGGAGCAGGTACGTCAGGTCTTATGGGACGGTTTCTGTCAAAAGCTATAACTTTAACATCTGCCGCCTTTGCTGCAACATCAGCTACGCAAAGAGCCGTCGTAAAGCTGTATACTTCTATCATTCCTAAAGCTTTCATTTGCTTTAACCCCTTTGATTATCAGATAATGTGAAGACCGTCAACCATTACGCAACGGCGCTGTCTTGTAAATGAACGAGCCGAGGTTAATCCCTCGCCGGTAGGTCCTGCAATTGTAAATGTTGTATGACCTTCGCCGCCTGCACCAATACCTGCATATGACGGTGCGTTCTTTACAAATATTGTGGTTTCAACCTCACGTGCAAAACGTGTAAGGTGGTCGATATTCTTAGAATGTATGTGTGCTGAGTGGCGGTTACCATGCTCAGCCTTTACTGCTAAAGTAATAGCCTCGTCAATATCTTTTACACGAACAATCGGAAGAATAGGCATCATCATTTCAACAGAAACGAATGGATGGTCTTTCGGTGTTTCGCAGATAATAAGACGCGGGTCTGCATCTATTCCAAGCTCTTTTAAGAACTTGCCTGCATCTTTTCCTACCCATTTTTTATTGATTGAGTATTTTCCGTCTTTATTAACCAATGCAATTTCAACTAACTTGTCAATCTGATTTCCTTTAATCAGATATGCACCGTTTTTAGTCATTGAATCAATCAAGCGGTCTGTAATGCTGTCGATTGCAAAGCACTCTTTTTCAGCGATACATGGTAAGTTGTTGTCAAAGCTTGCGCCTGCAACAATGTCTTTACCAGCTTTTTCAATATCAGCGGTATCGTCAACGATAACCGGCGGATTACCTGCACCGGCACCGATAGCCTTTTTACCTGAAGACAGAAGTGCACGAACAACACCGGGGCCACCTGTTGCAACCAACATACGAACAATGGGGGATTTCATCATTTCGTTAGATGAATCCATTGTAGGATTAGCAACAGATACAACCAGGTTTTCAGGACCGCCTGCTTCTAAAATAGCACGGTTAACAAGGTCAACTGCATAGTTAGCCGTAAGCTTTGCGTTTGGATGCGGGTTAAATACAACCGCATTACCGCCTGCAATCATACCAATTGAGTTACAGATAACAGTTTCACTTGGGTTGGTTGACGGAGTGATACTTCCGATAACACCAAACGGTGCCATTTCGATTAAGGTCATACCGCAATCCCCGGTTTTAACTGTCGGCTGTAAATCCTCAGTACCCGGAGTTTTATTTGCAACAAGCTGATGCTTGATGATTTTATCACTAACACGACCCATTCCGGTTTCTTCAACACCTAAAACAGCAAGGTTTTCAGCTTCTTCTAATGTAAGTCTGCGGATAACTGAAATCATTTTTTCTCTCTGTTCGATGGAATAAGAACGGAACTGCTTGTAAGCAACCTCTACCGCTGCTAATGCCTCGGACATAGTTTCAAAAACACCCTTTTGCTTTGATGTTGAGATAGGGGCAGAGCCCATGCTTTTTATTACATTCTCAACAATTGCACTAATTTGAGCTGCATTAATATCCATTTGTCACACCTCGTTTTAAATTTTGATTACATATATTGCACAAGATATATTTTTATGCTATACTCTTTGTATAAATACAAAGGAGCTGATTTATATGTCTAAATTGACCAACTACAAAAATAACTACATTGCGGAAAACTATGACCGCATTAATCTCACCGTTCCTAAGGGAATGAAAGCTCAGATTGAAGAGCTTGCCAAATCTCAGGGAAAAAGCACAAACGGCTTTATCGGCGACTTAATTCGTGCGGCATTATCAGGTGAAGTTCCGGCACCGGCTGCACCGACAAAAAAATCTGCACCGGCTAAAGCACCTGCCGCAAAAACTTCTGTTAAACAGGAAAAGCCTGCCTCTACACCTAAAAAAGATATGGACATTTTCCTTTTCTAACTACATAGGTTTAATCTGATTTCAATTTCCCGACTGCTTTTTAATTAAGTGGTCGGGATTTTATTTATCTTACGCCAGATACTTTATTAATCAATTATAATAAATTCTGCCACAGTTTTTTATCCGGATTAGGAATAACTGTGCTGTCTAAGTAAAGACCTGTTTCTGCCACCGCCGCTTTTGCCTTTTCGATTGCTGCCGTAACTGCTGCAACCTCTCCGGTAAGCATCAAATATCCTTTTCCACTCATACCTCTTGCTAAGCGAATCTCAATAAGCTCAACCTGAGCGGTTTTAGCAGCACTATCTGCTGCTACGATTATTGATGCGGCAGAAAATGTTTCTAAAACACCAAGAGCTTTGGGATCTTCTAAAATGCCGACACCATAAATCGCAGGGAAAATAGACTCGTGCGGATTGCCCAGCACAAAGCTGTCAACAAGCTTTTCGCCGCACTGCATTTTAGATGCCTCGATAGCGGCATTAACCGCACTTAACTCACCCGAAACTAATACGATATATTTACCCGGGCATACTGTCTGCGCCAGCAGAACTTCTACCTCGGCGGTTTTTATTAATGTATCTGCAGCCATAACTCCCGAAGGAACTGACTGATATTCAACCATTCCGATTGCTTTGCTCATTTAAAGAAACTCCTTTTTACAAAACTCGCATAAATTATGCCTTAATTGTTATGTATTTATCGTTTACATCAATAACTGTACCCATTATCGAGGAATGAACCGATACACTTAAAGCATTGCTTACTGCTTCACCGACAACCTGACCTAGCTTAACATCGTCTCCAACCTTTACGACAGCTTTTGCCGGTGCACCGATGTGCTGACTAAGCATAATTTTTACCTGCTTTGCAGAAACTTTGTCTTCTGTTAACGGAGCAGGGAAATTGTACTTGCTAAGTCCTAAATGTGCTGTAAGCCTTGCTTTGGGAACTGTGCGGTAATTGCGGTCAGTATTTACCTTGTCAAATTTTGCATCCTTAGGAATCTGGATGCCGTTAGCACGCAGTTTTGCTTTATATTCGCCGATTAATGTTCTTGGCGATAAATCCTGGAAGCATGCATAAAGTTCACACAGTCCGCACTGCGAACAAAACATTGTATTTAACATAGGAGTTATATCGTTTATAACACCGCTTGATGCTGCACGCATAAACATATGCGGCTCGATCGGGTGACCCAGAACATTTCTGGAACACAAATCCGTACACATTCTGCACTGACAGCAAACGCTCATTGCACGTTTCATATCAATTTTTACTGATGCTGTACGTTTTGTTACGATATAGTGGTCCTTAGGCATAACCAAAATTGCATTTGTTGTTTTGGTAACCGCATCATATGGATTTGTTATGCGACCTGTCATTGGACCGCCGTTTATTAACACGGGGTCTTCTACGGTTGCACCGCCTGCCAAATCAACAACCTCCTGCATAGTGATACCGATTGGTACCTTTACCGTTACAGGATTTTTTACCTCACCGGTAACTGTAATATATTTACTTGTAACCGGCTCGTCGTTATTTATTGCATTATATGCGTTAAGAATGCTCTCAACGTTGAAAACAGTAACTCCCACCGTTATAGGAAGATTTCCCGGTGGTACTACCCTTTTTGTCGTCTCATAAATTAATATTACTTCGTCCCCTGCAGGATAAATTTCGGGCAAGAGACCTATTTTTGTTTTCTTAAAAGAAGGCAATACTGCCTCGATAGCCATAACCGCTTTTTTATAAGACGGTTTTATGCCTATTATTACATCTTTTGCGTCTACTGCATCTGCAATCAGCTCTAATGTGCTTACGATTTCAAATGCATATTTTTCGAGCACCTGACGGTGCAGTTTTAATAACGGTTCGCACTCTGCGCAGTTCAAAATAATTGTGTCTGCTTTTTTATCAAGCTTTGCGTGTGTGGGGAATCCCGCACCGCCTGCGCCTACGACACCGTTTTCTTTTAATATCGTAGTTAATTCATTAAGCTCCATAAACAATCACTACTCCAGTCCAATTGCATCATCAACAATACCTACAATTGCGGCATCAATAGGGGAATCTGCCAAATTGCAGCCGATTCGTGCCGCACTACCCTGTGCAACAAGCACGATTTCGCCGATACCTGCACCGACGTTATCAATTGCAACCAGTCGGTTTTTTGTTTTCATACTCTCCAACGGCTCTACAATTAAAAATTTGCTGCCGACAAGATTTTCATTTTTGCGAGTTGCAACTACGCTGCCAACGATTTTTCCTACAATCACTACATTCACCTACTTTTCGCATAATAGTTCTTTGCCGCAAGACAGTTTCTCCGGGCGCATATGCGCCCGGTATTAACTGTTCTTAAAAATTGCAAACTTATTTAATAGACGGGAGAATTTTCTCAACATCGTCGTGCGGTCTCGGGATTACGTGAGTTGCAACGAGCTCACCTAAACGAGATGCAGAAGAAGAACCAGCCTCTACTGCAGATTTAACTGCGCCTACATCACCGCGAACCATAACGCTTACTAAACCTGAACCGATTTTTTCTGTTCCAACTAAAACTACGTTAGCTGCTTTGAGCATTGCGTCAGCAGCTTCAATTGCTGCTACCAAACCTCTTGTTTCTACCATACCTAATGCTTCCTGTGCCATTACTTTTTCCTCCTTAATAATACTTTTTGTTTTTTCCTCTACAGCAGGTGCCGGGGCAACTGCCGGAGCCGTTTTTTTAGCACGAGTTGTTTTTTTCGCGCTTGTTTTTTTTGTTTCAGCCATGCTTGTCACCGCCTAATTTGATTTCTCTAAAAATTAGAGAGTCGGCAGAATTTTCTCAACATCACCGTGCGGTCTCGGGATTACGTGAACAGCTACGAGCTCACCTAATTTCTGAGCAGCGTTGCCGCCAACTTCTGTTGCAGCTTTAACAGCTCCAACATCACCGCGAACCATAACACTTACTAAACCTGAACCAATTTTTTCTGTTCCGATTAAAACAACCTCTGCTGCTTTAACCATTGCGTCAGCAGCCTCAATTGCAGCTACTAAACCTCTTGTTTCTACCATACCTAATGCTTCCTGTGCCATTATAATGACCTCCTCATATTAATTAGAAAAATTTATTTTTAAAATTGGACTTACTCGTTAATAATTACAACCTTAAGACCTTCCATTTTAAGATTGGTCTCGTGTGCCTCGTTAATCTTAGCTAACGGGAATCTGTGTGTAATAAGCTTTTCAATCGGAAGACCGATTCCTTTAGCTCTCTTTAAGAAATCAAATGTTGTAGCATAATCACGAAGAGTGTATACCCAAGAACCAACAGTTGTGATTTCTTTTGAGCAGATATCAAAGTGCGGGTTGATTGTTGCATCTCCACCATTGATGAAGAAACCAAGCTCACAAAGTCCGCCGCCCTTTCTGATAAACTTATAGATGTTTGCGTGTGCTATCGGAGAACCGGTGCACTGGAACGCAAAGTCAGCTAAATAGCCGCCAAATGCATCCTTAACTCCATCTGTAAGAGCTTCGATACCATTAAAGTTTTTAAAGTTAACGGTAGCAGTTGCTCCCATTTCTTTAGCAAACTGCAGACGTTTGTCTTCGCCGTCAACGGCAACGATGTTTTCGATACCCATAGTGCGAAGAATTGCGATACATAAAAGACCAATCGGTCCGCAGCCCTGAACTGCTACGCGAGTGTTAAAGCGGAGCATTCCGGTTGTTTTTGCACGTTCAACTGCGTGAATTAAAACCGCACTCGGCTCGATTAAAAGTCTTAAATCAAGACTTAAATCACTTACGTTAAATACGGTTGAACCCTTGCGGATTACCATGTAATCAGCGAACCATCCGTTTAAGTGAATGTCATCATCCGGTAAAAGTCCGTAAACGTCTGAGCCGTTACCAACGTTCTGCTTGTTTAAGTCGAACATTGTGATTTCCGGGTCATCCTTAAATATCATACAGGTAACAACCTTGTCACCTACTGCCAAAGGCTTGCCTGCGCTGTCTTTCTTAACGTTTTTACCCATTTTAACAATCTCGCCGCTACCCTCGTGACCGAGAACTACCGGAATAAGACCAAACGGGTCACGTTTAAATTCGTGAGCGTCAGTACCGCATACACCGCAGCCTTCAACTTTAACTAAGATGTCATCATCACCGATTTCGGGAATCGGAAATTCTTTAATGTCGTAGTGCTCAAGTGCAGTAAGCATTGCAGCACGGCTTGTTTTAGGAATCGCGCCTGTGCTTGCTTTAGGAGCACTTGCAGAAACACCGGACATTCCCTGAAGGACTTCTTTTACGATTTTTTCAATGCTTGCAGAATTAATGTCCATTTCTCTTCTCCTATCTTTACAAATTTCCAAATTGTTTTCTATGTACTTTATATTTTTACTTTTTAAAAACCAATTTTGTATTTTTTCGGCATCATCAGCATCTTTCGCTCTGATAATTCCGACATACGGCAGATTGCTTTCTTTTGCTAAAAGCGGATGCCCTTTATCTGCATCAATAACAAAAAACTTTCTGTCATTTTGCATTTTATAAGGCTTAATGCTATTTGCAACATTGTTAAGCACTAAATCTGTTGCTATCTGTTTAGACATCAGATAACCCTGCCGTTCAATCAGCTCGTAAATCAGCTCACTTGCTTTATCCTTCAAAGCTATCAGAATCGGATTCATTCCGCTCACAGCCAATTTGCTTAGCTTATCTGCGCAATTTCTAACTGAATCTGACAAATTAAAAGGGATAAGAAAGCTCTGCCGATACATTACAGACACGAGATGACCTCCTCAAATATCGAAGCACCATATTCGGCAAGATATGTATCCTGCTCTTCTGAGCCGCCCGAAACGCCCAGACCGCCAATAATCTTTCCGTTATGCTTTAAAGGAACTCCTCCGCCAAAGATTACTATTTGTCCATCGTTTGTCAGTTCAAGACCGTAAAGCGGTCCACCAGGCTGACACAGAGGTTTAAGCTCGATAGTTGACATTTTAATTGCTACAACCGTAAATGCTTTTTTTAAGGCTACGTCATAGCTTATTATATAAGAATCATCCATGCATTCAACTGCTACGGGTCGAGCTGCCGAGTTAGATACAGCAACAACTACGTTTAAACCCATCTGAGCAGCCTTTTCTTCGACCCTTCTTATAAGCTCACGTGCTGCATCAAGTGTCATATCGCCCGTTTTTGCTGGACTTTTTTTGCCTTCTGCTGCCTGAGTTTTATAAAGGTCTGAAATCGCTGATTTTACTAAGCTTGCGATTTCTTGTTCGTTCATGGATACCACCTCGGCTAAATTATTATTTATTCAGCTGTTCCATTACCTTACGGGTAATTTCAGCTACTAAATCGCCGTCTGCTGCAGCAGATGATGAGCATGTGCAGTTGCCGCCGCAATTGTGGCAGCTGGGAAGACCGGCTTTAACATTCGGGCATACATCTGCCGGATGCTTACCTTTAAGACCAAACTGTCTGCGGATTTCATAAAGTCTTTCAACCTGAGACTTAGATAATTCCTTCGGTCCGCCAAGCTGTCTTGACAAGAACAGAAGCTGTGCATAAAACTCTAATGATTCCATTTTGTGATATGCGCTGAGCAAAGAATCTGAATATGCTAAAGCACCATGGTTCTCTAAAAGAACTGCATCGTAGTGCTGTAAGTACTTAGAAACTGCATCCGGAATTTCCTCAGTAGACGGTGTGCCGTACTCAGCAATCGGAACGCAACCTAAAGCGATAACTGCCTCAGGCATAATCGGCTGTGTAAGCGGAATGCCTGCGATAGCAAAAGCTGTACCATACATAGGATGTGCGTGAACAACTGACTGAACGTCAGGTCTTTCTTTGTATACACGCATATGCATTTTGATTTCAGATGACGGTTTAAATCCTGCATTTGCCTGAATTACTTTACCGTTTGCATCTACCTTACAAATATAATCAGGAGTCATAAATCCTTTACTTACACCTGTCGGTGTGCAAAGAAATTCATTATCGGAAAGCTTAACAGAAATATTACCGTCGTTTGCTGCAACCATGCCGCGGTCATAAATTCTTTTTCCGATGTCACAAATTTGTTTTTTGATTTCGTACTCAGATACCATTTTACATTCTCCTTTTCATAAGAACTAAGCCTTATATGGCTGTTACATTTTATTCTTTATTTCCATATATTATTTTATCATATAATATATAAAAGTCAAGCATTTTTATTGGGTTTTTGTTGTTTTTTTGTTGTTTTTTGTTGTTTTTGTTGTTTTTCGTCTTCTTCCCACGGAAGAACATCGCCTTCTTCTTTTAAATGCTCTAAAATTGCACTTACACCCTCACCGGTTTTTGAGCATACGTGATAGACTGTTTTGCAACCAGCCAAACGCAACCAACGTTCTGCTCTTTCGGGGTTGGCATTTTCTTCGTCTATCTTTGTTACAATTCCAATAACCTCACGGTTTGCTGCACTAACGCAATTGGGACTGTATAAAGAATACGGCTCTGTAGCAGAAAGCAAAAATCCGACAACGTCTGCCTCGTATGCATAGAGCGCAAGAGCACGTGCCAAAAAATGATTTTCTGCATATTCACCCGGGGTGTCTATAATAACATCAAAGTTATTAATATACTGTGTTTTTTTATATGTAACCTTTTCGCCGCGCATAGCTTGT
>JAZOBB010000034.1:0-9424 GCA_045595745.1 Clostridia bacterium
GACTTTTCCTGCATTTATATTGATGTTAACGAGCTTCATATCAGGAACAATAAATACGGACACGCCGCAGGCGATGAAATGCTTATCTATATTGCAAATTCTTTAAAGGAAGTGTTCTTTGGCCAGCACATTTATCGTATGGGCGGCGATGAATTTTTAGTATTTTGCCAAAATGTTCCGCAGGATGAAGTGAAAAAAAGCATTGAGATTTTTAACCGCCAATTAAAACCGAAAGGTTACCATGTTGCAATCGGAATGTCTTACAGAACACAAAATAACGGTACCGAAGAATTGGTAAGAGAAGCCGAAATCAGAATGTATGAGTCAAAAGCTCAGTATTATCAGGATAAGGAAAAGAAGAATGCACATAATACAAGCGATACCGGATATGTCCATGCAAAGACGGGTATTCTTGAAATTGATACAATGATTTCTATTCTGAATGAAAATTATAATGGAATATACCGTGTAGACTTGGATACAGATAAAGCGCATCGTATTTTAATGCCTGCTTATCTTGGTTATAATGAAAATGAAGAACATTTTTCTAACCTTTTAACAAAGTATATTGATGATTCTGTTGCGCCCGAGTTCCATAGAGCAACTATGAACTTTTTGAATTATGCGGCACTGAAAAGACAACTTTTGGAAGGCAAGATACCCAGAATCACATATAAAAAGACTAACGGAGAAACTGTAGTCCTTAGTATTTATAAGCTCAGTGATGAAGAAAATTCTGTAAATAATACACTTTGGGTTTTTGCCAGAGATTAAAAAGTTGCTTGACAAAGGCAGTTCATTGTGGTACAGTTATAGAAGTTCAATATTTAGCAAAATCGGTGAAAGCCGGTGACGCAAAGCAAAGAGGCTAAGGTTTTAAACTATGCCAGTCCAGCTGCAATGATACAAGGTCGAGATGTAGACTTTTGATTATTGCAGCTCTTTTTGTTTTTTGCACAAAAAAACCACCTTACATATTGTATAGCAATAATATAAAATGGATGAGGGATAAAAAATGAGTAAGAATGTTTCTAAAAATTTAATAGGCCTTTTATCTGACATAAAGAGTTGTACGCACGAGAAGCTTCTTCTTAACAAAATTAGATATGGATTAAAAAACGAAGAGTTCAAGATACACCTCCAATTTATAGTTGATAGCAAAACAAAGGAGATTGTATCAAGCGAGGCTTTATCAAGATGGGAAGATTCTTCAGGTGAGGTTATCATGCCCGGAAAATATATAGGTGTAATGGAAAAATCCGGATTGATAACCGAGTTTGATTACTATATGTTTGAGAAGGTTTGTAAAAAACTTTCCGAGTGGAAAAATACCGATTTTGACGATTTAACTATATCTTGTAACATCACAAGAATTACTATATCTGAAAAGGATTTTGCAACTAAAATAAATGATATAGCAGATAAGTATGAATTTGACAGAAGCAAGCTATTAATAGAAATCACAGAAGATTCAATCGAAAAGAATATGAATGTTGCAAGGAATAATATTATAAGAACAAAAGAACTTGGTTTTAGTATTGCATTAGATGATATTGGCAGTGGTTATACATCATTAATAAGCTTGTGTGAGTATCCCATTGATGTAGTGAAAATTGACAGAAATGTTCTTCTGCTCTCTGATGGAGAAAGCGGAAAGAAACTGTTTTTGGGAATTATATCTTTAATACACAGCCTTAATCTCAAAGTTGTATGCGAAGGTGTTGAAACAGAAGAACAAAACACATTGGTTTCTGAAAGTGACTGTGATTATATTCAGGGGTGGTATTATTCAAAAGCACTCCCGGAAAGCAAGGCAGAAGATTTTTATAAAGAGTATATGAAGAAGTTTTAAAAGGTGAAAAGTTGTTATGAATAATAAATTTTCTAAAGATTTATACAGATACTATGGAGAAAAGGGCGAAAGTTTTATTGGGAGACTTTTAAGACCAACAGAGCTTAAGTATATTGCGCTTTTCAGAAAGACAGAAAAATGTAAATTCAAGCCTTTGAAATTATACTATATGGTTAAACTCAAACTTATGTCTTATAAAACCCATATACAAATTCCGGCACGTACAAAAATCGATGAAGGATTTTATATAGGGCATACCGGCAGAGTTATTATACACCCGGAAGCAGTCTTAGGAAAAAACATAAATATAGGCACGGGAGTAACCATAGGATATGAAAATCGCGGCGTACGGTGCGGTGCGCCAATATTTGACGGAAATTGTTGGATAGGAACTAATGCAGTTGTTGTAGGCAATATAAGGATAGGAGAAGATGTGTTGATTGCTCCTTTGACTTTTGTGAATTTTGATGTTCCTCCTCACAGTATTGTGATAGGAAATCCTGCGAAGATCATACATAAAGAAAACGCAACAGAAGATTATATAGAAAACAGAGTATAAAGAAGTAAGATAAACATAGGAGGTGCGCCCCGGATGGCAACAAAAGATAACAGAATTAAATATAACTTGTTGTCAGGCGTTTTGTATCAAGTTGTCCTTATTGTCCTGAGCTTTCTTCTTCCGAGACTTTATCTTGAGAATTTCGGTTCAGAGGTTAATGGAGTTCTATCCACAATAAAGCAGATTTTTGCATATATGGTTTTGCTTGAGTCAGGTGTAGGACTTGCTACCACACAGGCATTATATAAGCCGATTGCCGAGAGAAATCATAACAAGGTGAGCTCTGTCATATCAGCAACACATAGTTACTATGTTAAAGTTGGTATCATATATGCGATTATCGTACTTCTAATCGCTTTAGTGTATGAGTATATTATACCAACGGCAATTGCGCCCGGTGTGATTTTCGGAATTGTAATACTTACCGCTCTGCCTGCATTATTCAGCTATTTTGTACAGGCTAAATACAGAATACTCTTAGAGGTTGACGGCAGAAAATATGTTATAACAAATTCTGAAACAATCCTGCAGCTGTTATCAAATATTGCTAAAATACTTGTCATATTACTTACAAACAATCTTTTGCTGATGCAGCTTGTGTATTGCGTATTGTCACTTTTGCAGCTTGTCTATATATATGTTCACGCAAAACGAAGATATAAATGGTTAAGTGTTAAGACTCAGCCTGATTATGAGGCAATATCTCAAAGGAAATCTGTCTTGGTTCATCAGGTTTCGGGAATGGTTTTTAATAACACCGATGTTTTGCTATTGTCATTTTTATGTGATTTTAAGGTGGTTAGTGTTTACACAATTTACAACATCTTTTTTTCGCAGATTCAGACGTTTATTACAAGTATTACCTCAGGATTCAGTTTTGCCCTGGGTCAGATGTTTCATACTGACAGAGCAAAATTTATGAAGGTATATAATATCTACGAAACATTTTATATTATGGCGACCTTTATTATTTATACTTTGATGGCAGTATTTTTGTTGCCGCTTATTCAGATATATACAAAAGGAATAAACGATGCAAATTATACAAATGCACTTTTAGTAATCCTTTTTGTTGTTATGAACCTTTTATCAAACGGCAAGCTTCCTTCAAACCATGTTCTTGAATATGCGGGTAAATTTGAAGAAACACGTTCTCATGCAATCTGGGAAATGATTATAAATATTACAGTTTCAATAGTTTCAATTTTGAAATGGGGAATTTGCGGTGCTATCATCGGTACAATTGTTGCACTTTTATACAGAGGGGCAATGATGATTTATTATTCAAACAAAAAAGTGCTTGGCAGAGGAATGTTCCATACATATAAGCTTTGGATAGTAAACGGAGCGGTTTTTGCTGCTATAATGGCAATCTTTTTTGTAGACAGTTTCAGCGGTCTTTCATTTATCAGATTGCTGATAAAAGGAATCATCCACTCTCTTTGGATAGTGCCATTGTACATAGGAGTAAACTTTATATTTTTTAAAGGTGCTTTTAAAAACTTAATTGAATTATGGAGGAATAAAGCATGAGTATTCCAAAAGTGATTCACTATTGTTGGTTTGGAAAAGGCGAAATGCCAAAGCTGGCAAAGAAATGTATTAAAAGCTGGGAAAAGTATTGTCCGGGGTTTGAAATAATTTGTCATAACGAAGACAATTTTGACTTAATGCAAAATCGCTATATGCGTGAAGCCTATGAGGCGAAAAAATGGGCATTTGTCAGCGATTTCGCAAGGCTTAAGATAATTTATGATAACGGCGGAATTTATTTAGATACCGATGTTGAGCTTATAAAGCCTATTGATGATTTGCTGGAAAACAAAGGTTTTATGGGGTTTGATGAAAAAGGTATTGTTGCAACGGGGCTTGGCTTCGGTGCAGAAAAAGGAAACGAGGTAATCGGAGAGTTTTTAAAAGACTATGATGATATACCATTTGTTTTGGAGGATGGTAGCTTTGACCTTACTCCTTGTCCTGATCGAAATACAGATGCCTTGATGCGGCTTGGTATGGATATTAAAAATACAAACCAGACTTTTATGGATATGGTTTTTCTTCCAAGAGAGTATCTTTGCCCAATGGATTATTATACCGGAAAAAAGACTATAACAAAAAACACATATTCCATACATCATTACTGTGCTTCGTGGACGTCGGATGTAACAAAAAGAACAACACGGATTAAAAGGATTATCGGCGTTAAGATGTATGACAAGCTATATGGCAAGTTTTTGCATAAATTCAAGTGGTTGGAGTGGTAATATGCCTGAACAAATTATAAATAAAATTAAAAAGAGTATGTTGCCCCAGTGGAAAGTGTGCTTTATTTGGGCACTTGTTATGGGACTTATTGCTCATTTATATAAAATTACAAATTGGCTTCCTAACTGGGACGGACTTGTTTTCAGATATGATGCGCAAAATATGATTTCACTGGGAAGATGGTTTCTTCCGGTAGTGTGTGCACCAAGTTCCTTTTATGATTTGCCCTTTATTGCAGGTCTTATGGCAATAATCTTTCACGGACTTGGCGCTGTATGCATCTGCAAAATGTTCGGTGTCAGAAAAAATATAACAGCAGCACTTATAGGTGCGGCAGCTATAACATTTCCTACCGTAACATCTGTGATGATGTATAACTATGTGGCAGACGGATATGCTCTTTCATTCCTTTTTTCGTGTATTGCGGCGATGCTAATCACAAAGGATAAGCCTTGCTATATTGGTTCTTTGGTATTGATAGCATTATCCGCAGGAATATATCAGGCATACATAACAGTTACAATAATGCTTCTGCTTTTAAGCTTGATTATGGAATTGATTTACAAGAATACAGCTGTAAAAAAAGTAATATTTAAAAGCCTTAAGTTTTTGCTGACAGGCGTTTTGGGTATGGCTCTGTATTATTTGGTGATGACAGTTCTTCTTAAATTGACGGGAACCACACTTTTAGAGTATCAGGGATTTGACGATGCAACTTCTTTGAAAGGCATTGACATAGCAGGTGCATTATACACAATCAAGGAGTCTTTTATCAGTTATTTCTTTGATTTTTCTAAAGGTCCGAATGTGTTTGGCATAATAAACTCTATTGTGTTTGTTTTGACTTTTGTCTTATATTTGGCAGATGTTATTAAAAACAAATTAAGCATTGGCAAAATCCTGATGCTGAGCGTTTTTGTGATTTTGCTACCTATTGGAGCAAGTGTGCTTAGCTTTATTAACAGCGGAATAGATTATCACAACCTAATGAAAATGGGTTTTTTGGTATTTTATCTGTTTTTTATACTTCAGTACGAAAAGTCAGAACGTAAAAGTACAAAACTGAATGCTGTAAAGTCTTGGGCAATACTTGGCGTTTCGGTTTTGCTTATCTTTAATCAGACAATCATTGCAAATGTCAGTTATCATAAACTGAATATGGCTTATGAAAAGTCTTATGGCACTTTAATTCGTATTGCAGACCGAATCGAACAGACCGAAGGTGCAGGAGAATGTGATAGTATTTTAGTTTTAGGCTATCTTCCCGAAAGTGAGGCTTACAGTGCGAATTTACCGCCTGATATGACGGGGACAACAGATGGCTATATTTTGAGAGCAGATGATGAAATAGTTGGTCAAAGTGTTTTATGCAGTGCATTAAATGATTATTGCGGAAAAAATTATAAATTTATTTCAGGTGAAGAAAAATCAGAACTTTTAAAAAGAACAGATACAGACAGTTTAAAGAACTGGCCTGCCAAAAATTCAATCTTGGTAATTGATAATGTGATTGTTATAAAACTTGGGGATTAAGAGGTAAATAATATGATATATTTTTGCGCAGACGATTATGGTATATCTATTGATGGCAATAGGCGTATAGAAAATTGTCTTGAAAACGGTGTTTTAAACAAGGTAAGTGTTTTGCCAAACGGCGAAATATCAGATTTTAAACAGCGTTTATCAGGTAGCAATACGACACTATCTTTACATATCAATTTAGTTGAGGGGCGTCCGCTTTCCGATTCAAATGATATTGATTTGCTAATGTCGGACAATGGATACTTTAAATATTCTTTTATAGGTTTGTTTTTTCTTTCCATTTCAAATAAAAGGAAAGAATTTGAAAAACAAGTTTATACAGAAATACAAAGTCAGATTAAATTCTGGAAAAAGGCTATGGGTGAAACGTTATCTGTTTCAATAGATAGTCATCAGCACACACATATGATACCGCTTATTTTTAAAACTCTGATGCGTGTAATTGAAGATGAAGGCCTGAATGTCCAAAGTATTCGTATTCCTGCAGAGCCGATTTTACCATACGTTTTTACACCATCATTATATTTTGAATACAAGCCCATAGGCTTGATAAAACAATGGCTTTTAAAAACCTTTGCCTTGGTAAACCGAAGGGAACTGAAAAAATCAAAGATACAGTCTGGATATTTTATGGGAATAATGTTTTCGGGAAAATTAAACGAAGCAAGAATAAAAAAACTGCTTCCGCATTATTTAAAACTTTCAGAAAAAAACAATAGAGATATTGAGATTGGATTCCATCCCGGTTATATAAAAAGCGGAGGAAGCTTAATTAACGCATGCAGGCAAGATTTTAGTAAATTTTATTATTCTTCCTGGCGTAATGCAGAGTATAATACACTTTTAAACCTTAAATTATGAATAAATGAAAGAAGGATTTGGAAATGCCCTATATTGAGAGCGAAAAAGTTGACGAAAAAACAAGAGTAAGGCTAGAAGCTTTAATCGAAAAATCATATTTTGGATATTGGCGAAAGAAAAGACTCTTTGATATATTTTTTGCGACAATTATTTTGCTTGGTTTTCTTCCATTAATGATAATAATAGCTATCGTTATATGCATTGATGATCCCAGTGCAGGACCATTCTTTAAACAAAAAAGAGTGGGACGTCATGGAAAAGAATTTTATATGTATAAATTCCGCACAATGCGCCCTAATGCTGAAGCACTCTTGGAACAATTAAAAGATAAGAATGAAATGGAAGGTCCTGTTTTCAAAATCAAAGAGGATCCGAGAATAACAAGAGTTGGGAAAATCCTCCGAAAATTATCTCTTGATGAATTGATGCAATTCTTTAATGTTTTTAAAGGAGATATGACTTTGGTTGGTCCGAGACCTCCGCTTCCGAGAGAAGTTGAATATTATACCGATTATCAGAAGCTTCGTTTACATGTAACCCCCGGACTTACCTGCACATGGCAGATAAGCAAAAACAGAAATGACATTCCATTTGAACAGTGGGTTGAAATGGATCTTGATTACATACAAAACAGAACTTTCCCGGGAGATTTGCTTATAATGCTTAAAACACCTATTGTTATGCTTAGCGGAACCGGAAGGTAGCCGAAATTTTACCGTTTGAAGCAGGTTCGGATTGTTCTAAAGATGGGAGATAAAAATATGAAAATTGCAATGGTTGGACATAAGGTTATCCCGTCAAGACGTGGCGGAATTGAAAATGTGCTTACTTCTTTATGCCCGCGCCTTGCAGAAAAAGGCGTGGATGTTACTTGTTATAATCGTTCGTCCGATAAGGTGGAAAATGAATATATCGGCACGGTGAAAGACAAAAAATATAAAGGTGTAACATTAAAAAATGCGTGGACAATCAACAAAAAAGGGCTCTCGGCCATGGTTGCTTCCTTTACTGCGGCAATTTGTGCAACTTTTGGAAATTTTGATATAGTACATTTTCATGCAGAAGGTCCTTGTGCTGCTATGTGGATACCGAAAATGTTTGGAAAAAGGTGCGTGGCAACAGTTCACGGACTTGATTGGCAAAGAGAAAAATGGGGCAAGGGATTTGCTTCTCGCTATATAAAATTCGGAGAACGTGTTATGGTAAAATGCGCAGACAGCATAATTGTGTTAAGTGAAAGCGCCCGTGAGTATTTTAAGAAAACCTATAATCGTGACACTGTACTTATTCATAATGGAATAGATAAGCCTAATAAAAAGGAAGCAGATGAAATCACAAAATTATACGGGCTTTCAAAAGACGGTTATATTTGTATCGTTTCAAGACTTACAGCAGAAAAAGGCGTTCATTATCTTATTGATGCGTATAACAGTATAAAAACAAATAAAAAGCTTGTTATCGCAGGTGAAACAAGTGATACAGACGAATATGTAGAGATGCTGAAGCAAAAAGCATCGGGAAATCCTGATATTATTTTTACAGGCTTTATATCAGGAGAGGTATTGACCGAAATATACTCAAATGCTTATGTAGTTACTCTTCCTTCTGATATTGAAGGAATGTCCCTTAGTCTTTTAGAGGCGTTAGCATATGGTAATGCAGTTTTATGCTCTGATATTCCTGAAAACACGTTGGTTACAGAAAACAAAGCAATGCACTTTAGAAAGAGCAATACAACAGATTTGGCTAAAAAACTGCAGGCAATGTGCGATGACGAAGAAATTGTTAAGGAATTGAAAAATGGTGCTAGTGAATTTATACTTAGTAAATACAATTGGAACGATGTTGCAGATTCCACGCACGACCTATATAAAAAAGTATTGAAAAAATAAAAGGAAGGTAACTTATGTTATGAAAGGATATACACTTACTACAAAAACCAAGAAAAACTTAAGAGTGTTAAAACTCTTTTTAATAAGCCTGATTTTTGTTTCGATAGCGGCATCTATTGCAATAATTGGCTGTAGTTATATTGGGAATCGTAATTTCAAAGAGACATTTTATAGTGTAAGCAGCCTTAAGGTGAATAACAAGATAAGAATCATTCAAATTTCCGACATGCATAATTGTTCGTATGGAAAGGATAATATCAAGTTAGTTGATAGAGTTAAAAAGTTAAAACCAGATTTGATAGTTTATACCGGAGACATAGTTGATTCAAAAGCAAAATCAAATGACAAAGTATTGAGTTTATGCAAAGAACTTGCAGATGTCGCTCCTTCATATTACATATATGGCAACAACGAAGTGGAAATGTATTATGACATTCCTCTGACTCAGGAATC
>JAZOBB010000035.1:0-20043 GCA_045595745.1 Clostridia bacterium
ATATGCGTTGCGATTGTAGGACCAACCTTTTGAATCTGCACTTCTTTCGGATTTAAATTCTCTTCAATTAATGCCTTCATTTCTTCAGCCTCATTAGGCATAGCTCCGTGAACAATTATTACTGAGGTGTTGCTTTGGTCGTCGCAATCCTCCTGAATCTTTTTAAACAACTTTGCAACGATTTTTTTACTGCCGCGGATAGTTCCGATAGATTCAATCAAGCCATTTCTGATTGATAAAACAGGTCTTATATCAAGCACATTACCCATAACTAAAGATGCCTTGTTTATTCTTCCGCCTTTTTCAAGATAGGTAAGGGTCTGAGCTGCAACATAAACGTCGTAGCCTTCCATAAACTCCATAATCTGTTGCTTTATCTCGCCAATTTCTTTTCCCTCTTGAGCCAGCCTTGCAGCCTCTTTTGCTGCCTCGGCATAGATATATGCAAAACGCTGAGAATCTACCAACTCAATAACTGCCTCAGGATTTTCTTCCAATACCATATTTTTAGCAATCTGAGAATTATTAAATGTTCCCGATGCACAGGATGAAATGGATATATAAAGCACCTCGAATCCTTCATCTGTATATTTTTTAAACACGTCATACAAATCATTCGGCGTTACCTGCGCTGTAGTAGGAATTTCTTTGCAGGTTTTAAGCTTTTCATAAAACTCATCAGGAGACAAATCAACCCCTGCTTTAAACTGTTCACCATCTACGTTAATTGTAAAGGATACAACATCTATACCCCATTTTTCAACATCTGCACGGGTAATGTCTGATGCTGAGTCTGTAATAATTTTAATTTTAGCCATAATTCACTCTCCTGTATTTTTAATTTATATTTTAATCTCCAAAATTAATAACTCTGCGTCTGCTCCATACTGACTGAAGCAGTCCGATAGCCATAAAATTCGTCAAAATCGACGAACCGCCATAGCTTACAAACGGCAGCGGAATACCTGTTACGGGCATTAAGCCTATGCACATACAGATATTTTCAAAGGTATGAAAAGTATACATTGCAGCAAGACCTATACACATATAACTGCCCATATCATTTTTTGCCTTTTGTGCGATATAAATGCATCGCGCAATCAAAACCACCAAAAGTGCTAAAATAAGCAGCGTTCCGACAAAGCCAAATTCTTCACCTATCACACCATAAATAAAGTCGGGATTTTTTTCGGGCAGCATAGCAAGCTGATTCTGCGGTCCTTGCATATATCCTCTGCCAAAGACCTGGCCCGAGCCGATTGCAATTTTTGACTGCATTACCTGAAAGCCTGCACCGGCTGCATCCCGCTCAGGATTTAAAAATACCAAAATTCTGTTTTTCTGATAATCCGAAAGCAAAAACCACGCAAGCGGTGCTAGCGCAAGACCTGTGCCAATTGCGGCAAAAACATATTTATATGATATACCTGCAACAAACATCATACAGATAAACATAAACAAAAATACAAGTGCCGTTCCTGTATCGTTCTGCAGGATGACCAGTCCGAATAATATCGCAAAGTGCAAAAATAATGCAAGCACCGTTCGTATAGAATTTAGGCTTTCTTTAACCTTTGTAAGATGCACCGAAAAAGTAATGGCAAACGAAAGCTTTACAAGCTCGGATGGCTGAATGCCTATTCCGGCTACACGAATCCAGCTGTTTGCTCCTGTTTCTTCTTTTCCCTCTCCGAAAATAAGTACAAAAATTAAAATTCCTATACTGCCCAAAAAGATATATTTGGTAATTTCTGAATAGCTTTCATAATCAAACCATGCCAAAGCAAACATCAGTAATATACCTAAAACAGCCGCCGAAATCTGCACCACCATTTGTCTTGTTCCGGCATCTAAGCTGCGGGTTGCAGAAAACACGGCAATAAAACCGCATACACAAAGCAAAACCGCGGTAACTAACAATACATAATCCAGTTTTTGAAAATAAGTTTTTAAAACACGTTTATTTAACATAAATTTCCCTTCTTAAACGATATGTATATATGTCATCAATCTTATTATAACAGTTATTTTGTCCGCGGTAAAGAAAAAAAACAAAATTCATAAAAAAATTATAGACTTTTTACGAATTTGACTGTATAATTAATATATACCAAAAAATAACGGATTTCATTAATTTTTTAAAGAGGTGGTTTTAATGCCGCACACAGCAGGGCAGTTACCAAAGGCATGGGAAGAGTTAGTAGACACACTATCTTATATGCCTGCTATCGTAAAAACCATAGAAAAAATACATGATTCAAACTGGTCTACAACAACAAATCAGCACGATTATTATGTAATGGTTTATATAAAAAAAGGTAATGCTACCTACGAAATTGAGGGAATTGACGTAAATATGACCCCCAATTCAATCGTTATAATAAAGCCCCAGCGAGCTCATAAGTTTATAGTAAAGTCTGATAGCTGCGAATCTATCGTTTTAAGTTTTAAATTTAAGTCGCAAAAAGACGACCTTACAAGTCACGCATCATTAAACGATTTTATCGAGTATATAGAAGATGATGCAACCGGTGATTTTATTCACTTAAAACTAAACAAAAAAAATGATATAGTTCATGTTATGAATCGAATTTTGCGCGAACGAATGAAATATCAGGTTTGGGGCGATTTTTTAAGCTGTCTTTTGATTATGGAGCTTTTTGTGCTTTTATCACGCACACTAAAGCAGGAGTGGGAGCAAAGTGCCAAAAACCGCAACTTAAAGCTTCATGAGCTGTTGGTTATTGCCAAAGAATATATCGACAACAACTACGCAAAAGAGCTTACTCTTTCTCAGGTTGCAAAATACATTTATCTTTCTGACAGCTATTTTGCACACAGCTTTAAAGATAAATTCGGCATAAGCCCTAAAAGCTATCTTTTAAAGGTCAGAATAGAGGCTGCAAAAGAGCTTTTAGAAAATACTGACTCTAAAATATCAGATGTAGCACTATCTGTCGGCTTTTCAAGCCAGCAAAGGTTTAACGATATTTTCAGGAAAAACACAGGTATGACACCACTTAAATACAGACAAAAAAGCAAGTTAGAAAGAATGAATAAGGTTGAATAAGATATAAGAGAAAAGCATTGCTTAAAAGCAATGCTTTTCTACATTTATTAAACAAATTTGGTTTCTAATAATTAGCTTTACATCATTAATGTTATTCTTTTGGTCTTTTTGCGCTCCAGAACTTTTTTACATCCCCTTTTTACATAAAACACAAAAAACTGCTCATACTACCTTTGAAAAACATCAGGAGGTATTAAGTATGTTAGTTGCATTTGTAAGAACAATAATTTTATACATATTGGTTGTAGCTGCACTAAGGCTTATGGGCAAGCGGCAAATTGGTCAGCTTCAACCATCTGAGTTAGTTATTACAATGATGATTTCTGAGCTTGCCTCTATTCCTCTTGAAAATACAGGTACACCGCTTGCAAGCGGTGTTATTCCTATTTTAACGCTTATAATTGCTGAAGCGACCTTTTCGTTTTTAACATTAAAAAGCAAAAAAATAAGAAAAATAATGTCTGGCTCGCCCACTATTTTAATATCAAAAGGGCAAGTATTAGAAAAAGAAATGGAGCGACTTCGCTTTAACATAGACGACCTTATGGAAGAATTAAGAGCAAACGGATATGCAAATTTAATGGATGTTGAATATGCAATAATAGAAACTACGGGTATGCTCAGTATAATTCCCAAATCAAACAAACGACCCGTAACACCGGCTGATTTAGATATGACCCCAGAATATGAAGGCTTGCCGTTTTTGCTTGTAGCAGACGGAATAATAAATCAAATGGCATTAAAAAGCGCAGGTCTTACTGTAGACTTGCTGAAAGAAAAGCTTAAAGAGTTTGACGTAACCGAAATAAAAGATGTTTTTATAGCATCACTCGACACATCCGGAAATTTATTCGTACAAAAAAAGTATAAAAAAGATAAATAACGGTGGTGATATTTTGAAAATTTTTGCAGGTGCTATGGTTGCTCTTTTAATAATTATTGCAGGAACAAACATATATTCTGACCGTATGAATAAAAGTTTGGATGATATGAAAAGCCAGATTGATGAAATTATTATTTATGCCGACAAAGAAGAATGGCAAGATTGCGACAAAACCTTTAATGATTTTAATAAGCATTGGCAAAACGACGTTCGGTGGTTTTCTGTATTCATTCACGGAGATAAAATTTCTTTAATGAACGAGGTTATCTGCGAGCTTGAAACCTTTATCGGTTACGAAAATACAGAACACAGCGTAGCCAAAGCAAAGATATTAAAAAATCATTTTAAAAGCATATCCGAAAACGAACGGCTTAACGCAGAAAATTTATTTTAATCCGCTAACCACCGCACCGTTTTTGGCATATAATACAGTATACCGGTCGCGGCCGTTTATATATAGCGGCAAAATGTGCAGCTAAAAAACGCTGTGCATTTTGCCGATTGCAATTTTTATTTTTCGGAGGATATGATGACTAATATCAATTGTTCAAAAAACTGTATATATCAAAAGGATGGAAAATGCAGTTATGATAATGTAGGTTTTTGTGAGACACACATTGAAAAGGACAATGATGGCTGCTTGTATCAGATGACTACTGAACAAGCTGAAAAACTAAATATCAAAGCAATACAGTAAACATATTTTACTGTATTTTTTTTATTTGTATGGTAAAACTATCTTTATAAAAGCTAAGATGCCAAAGCATCTGTATTTCGCCCTATCTGCCCACGATACGAGCGACAAAGTTTATAATGTGGGCAGAAAGGCTTGGTAAAAATGGCAAAATCTGCAGAGGCAAAAAAAGAAACAGACATAAAGCAAATGATTGATTCATTAATCGAAAATGCTGAAACCGCACTAGCTGAATATATGAATCTGTCGCAAGAGCAGGTAGATAACATAGTTCATCAAATGGCACTTTCAGGAATCGACAGGCATATGGATATTGCAAAAGCTGCAATAGAAGAAACCAAACGCGGTGTTTTTGAGGACAAGGTTATTAAAAATCTTTTTGCAACCGAATATATATGGCACTCGATAAAATATCAAAAAACGGTCGGAATTATTGACGAAAGCGAACAAGAGGGGTATGTTGACATAGCTGAACCCGTAGGAATAGTCGCAGGAGTTACACCTGTTACCAATCCCACCTCTACCACTATGTTTAAATCCCTAATCTGCGCTAAAACACGTAACCCCATTATTTTTGCTTTTCATCCGTCATCGCAAAAATGTTCTGTTATGGCAGCAAAAATAATGTTAGACGCGGCAATAGAGGCAGGTGCTCCAAAGTACTGCATACAATGGATTGAAACCCCGTCAATCGAGGCAACTCGCGAGCTGATGAACCACCCGGGAATATCTTTAATTCTGGCAACAGGCGGTTCTGCGATGGTCAGAGCTGCATACAGCGCAGGAAAGCCGGCTTTAGGTGTAGGACCGGGAAACGTTCCCTGTTATATTGAAAAAACGGCAGATGTAAGCCGTGCCTGCACCGACCTCATTCTTTCAAAAAGCTTTGACAACGGTATGATTTGTGCATCTGAGCAGGCTGTAATCGTGGATAAAGAAATTCAGGACAAATTCGAAAACTTTATGCAAAACTACGGTTGCTATTTTTTAAATGACGACGAAGTAGCCAAAGTTTCTGACTATGTAATCTCTCCTGAAAGCCAGTCGGTAAATTCTGCCGTCGTGGGAATGCCCGCATACGAAATTGCTAAAAACGCAGGCGTAAATGTTCCAAAAACCACAAAAATTCTTATTGCCCGAACAAGCGGTGTTGGACCTGAATATCCGTTATCCCGCGAAAAGCTGTCACCCGTTTTGGCATACTTTGTTGTAGACGATTATAAAGAAGGCTTTAAAATCGCAAAACAAATGCTAGAGTTCGGCGGTTTGGGACATTCTGCTGTTATTCACTCTAATGATACAGAGCTTTGCAAGCAATATGGCAGAGAAATGAAGGTAGGTCGTGTTATAGTAAACTCTCCCTCTTCTCAAGGTGCAATAGGCGATATTTATAACACCAACACACCATCTTTAACACTCGGCTGTGGCTCGTTTGGGCGCAACTCCACAACCTCTAACGTATCAAGCGTTAATCTTATTAATAAAAAGCGACTTGCCAGGAGAAAAGTTAATATGCAATGGTTTAAAATTCCGCCTAAAATTTATTTCGAAGAGGACTCCGTTCAATATCTGCAAAAAATGCCTGATATTACCCGTGCTTTTATCGTAACCGACAATATGATGGTACAGCTTGGCTATGTTGACCGTGTACTTTATAATCTGCGCAAGCGCAAGGAGTATTGTCACAGCGAAATTTATGCTGACGTTGAGCCTGACCCGTCAGTTGAAACAATAATGCGTGGTGTAGATGCAATGAATAAGTTTAAACCCGACGTAATCATTGCTTTAGGCGGTGGCTCGGCTATGGATGCGGCAAAAGGAATGTGGCTTTTTTATGAGCATCCTGAAACAGATTTTGACGGCTTAAGACTTAAATTCTTAGATATAAGAAAAAGAGCCTTTCACTTCCCTAAGCTGGGAGCAAAAGCACAAATGGTTTGCATTCCTACCACTTCGGGAACAGGGTCTGAGGTAACCTCTTTTTCTGTTATAACGGATAAATTGAATGGAAATATTAAATATCCTTTAGCTGACTATGAGTTAACACCTGATGTCGCTATTATAGACCCTCAGTTTGTATATTCGCTTCCTAAGGGAGTAACTGCCGACACAGGTATGGACGTTTTAACCCACGCAATCGAGGCATATGTGTCGGTCTTAGCATCTGACTATACAGACGGCTTAGCAATGAAGGCTATCGAGCTGGTATTTGCAAATCTTCCCAAAGCATATTCAAACGGAAACGACCGCGATGCACGCGAAAAAATGCATAATGCATCTGCTATAGCAGGCATGGCATTTACAAATGCATTTTTAGGGCTTAACCACTCAATGGCTCACAAATTAGGCGGTGAATTTCACGTTGCACACGGCAAGGCAAATGCAATTTTATTGCCTTATGTTATAGGCTATAATGCTGATAAACCAACAAAATTTGCATCGTTCCCTAAATACGGAAAGTTTGTTGCAGATGAAAAATATGCGCAAATCGCGCGTCATTTGGGGTTAGAAGCTAAAACAGCACAACAAGGAGCAGAAAATCTGATAACCGCAATCAGAAAGCTTATGAAAATTTTAGATTACCCCATGACCTTAAAGGAAATAGGAATCCCCGAAAAAGAATTTTTAAGTAAGCTTGATAAACTGTCAGAAAATGCTTTTGAGGACCAGTGCACAACAGCAAATCCCAGATATCCGCTGGTTTCGGAAATTAAAGAGCTTTATAAAACGGCATATTACGGAAAATAAATGTAATTATAGGGGCGATTCGTGAATCACCCCTATAATTTTTAATATTGCTATCAGTTTATAAGTTCGGAATTGCATAATGGCTTCATTGTTTGTAACGATTCCCAAAGCATAAACATACATTTATCATACGATTTATTTTCAATAGGAATATTTATATTTACTGTGTCAGATTGCAAGGAAATATCAGTAAAATTAGTCTGTATCATTTTTCTGTTTTTATCATAAAATGCAACAATTGCAACAGCTGACTGTTCGGCAATATCTTCATCAATGTTGAGGATAGCAGTAAATGAGCTTTCGGTTATAGCTACATCGCTTATGGTTTGCTTTTCGTCGGTCTGGTCGGTATCATTATTGTTGTAATGTATTGTAGCGTAGGTTAAGTACTCGTTGTCATCGAGTATCTGTATATCCTTCCAATCTTCTTTGCTACCGCCATAATATACATCTGTTAAGCTTTCACAATTTAAAAACGCACCATAATCAATGACTGTTACACTGTCAGGTATTGTTATGCTTGTTAAGCTATAGCAGTCACCAAATGTGCCTTCACAAATGCTTGTCACACCATTGGGTAGTGTTATGCTTATTAAGCTTTCGCAACCATAAAATGCATATTCATCAATACTTTTTACACTGTCGGGCATTGTTATGCTTATTAAGCTTTCACAACACCAAAATGCTCCATTACCAATGCTTTTTACACTATCTGGTATAACTATACTTGTCAAATTAGTGCAAAAACAAAATACGTCATCACCAATACTTGTTACACCATTCGGTATTGTATATTTACTATTCTCTTTGCCTGTTGGGTACATTATAAGTGTTTTAACATTCTTATCAAACAATACACCGTCTAAAGAGGCGTAATATTGATTATTTTTATTAATGCTGATGCTTGTTAAACTCTCGCATACATCAAATGCACCATCATCAATACTTATTACACTGTCGGGGATTGTATATTCACTATCCTCTTTAGCTGACGGGTACAGTATAAGTGTTTTAACATCTTTATCAAACAATACACCGTCTAAAGAGCTGTAATACTGATTGTTTTTGCTAACATCTATGCTTGTCAAATTGCCACAATTGTAAAAAGCATTTTTACCAATACTTATTACACTATCAGGTATGGTTATATCTATTAAACATTTGCAACCGGAAAATGCAAACCTGCCAATATCTTCTAAAGTATCAGGCAATATTATGCTTGTTAAATTTTCGCATCTGTAAAATGCTTCATCGGCAATACTTTTTACACCCTCTGGTATGGTTACACCGGTTAATCTTCTGCAAAGCTCAAATGCATTATCATCAATTATCGTTACAGGATAACCGCCCAAGGTTGACGGAATAGTAATATCTCCGCTTATTGAGGTATTGCATTCGGTAATAATTGCTTCATCGCCTGAGGCCTTCGTGTAAATTTCATATGTATAATCTCCTTCTGTTGCCGCACTTACTGTTACGGGCAACACCGCGGTAACACTCACCACCATACACAGCATTAAAATCAGGCTTACCATTTTCTTTTTCAACCGTCTCATCTTCTTTCTTTAAGTAAAATAAAAAATGCGTCGGCACAGCCGACGCACGAAAAACGCAGCTCCGACCATGCTGCTACGCATTTCAATTCCGAGTAAAGGTATAAAAATCAAAGCCTGCGCTTTTACCAAACGCAACCCTTTACTCGTGAAAATATTAAAATACGTAGCAATTATAGTATAACACATCTTTTTCATTTTGTAAAGAAAAAGATAAATTTTGGGTTAGTTAATTAAAGGCAGTATAAAATTTACCACTCATCCCCACCAAATTTGTCGGTAAAAAATTCTGCAATTTTTTGAAACCATTTCTTTTTTGGCGGCTCTTGATATTTGATATCACAATCCGCGCTCAGTTCAATTTCTTTTACCAATGCGTCTTCATAAAAAATTTTAAGTCTGCCCAGCACAGTTCCTTTCATAATCGGTGCAGGTATGTTCTTTGGCACATCATATTCAAGCTTTACTTTATTTAATCCCTCTTTGTCCTCCATGGTAAGATAAAACACATCGTTTGACAAAAGCTTTACCATTTGAGTGTCTCCATTGTCTACAGGAACAGTTTTAATAACCATATCCTTTAAAACCAAAGGTCTTGCGCTGTAATTATTAAAGGCATAATTTAACATATTGGTATGGTCATTCCAGTCATCTGGAGCATTTAAAGTTACCGCTATTACCTGAAAATTATTACGTGTTGCGGCACTTACCAGGCACCTCCCTGTTTTTTTGGTAAAGCCTGTTTTCACTCCGTCACAACCCTGATACAATGTAAGCATTTTATTATGGTTTAAAAGTGTTCTGCCGTAGCTTTCTTCTCCGTTTGATATTGTCTTGCGTTTTGTTTTTACAATCTCTTGAAAATCCTTATTTTTAAGCGCGGCACGTGTAATAAGTGCCAAATCGTATGCAGTTGTATAATGTCCGTCGGCATCTAATCCGTTCGGATTTTTAAACTGTGTATCCTTTGCTCCTAACTGTTTAGCCTTTTCATTCATCAGCTTGCTAAAGCCATCTACACTTCCACCTATATGCTCGGCTATTGCAATTGCAGCATCGTTTCCTGACTCGAGCATCAGTCCATACAACAAATCAATAAGCGGTATTTTTTCTTCTGCTCTTAAATATATACTCGAGCCCTCTGTACCCGCGGCATTTGCGCTAACTGTCACAATATCATCAGGTTTTCCGTGTTCTAAGGCTACCAGAGCAGTCATTATTTTAGTTGTGCTTGCCATAGAATGACGCTTGTATGCATTTTTTTCATATAAAACGCGACCCGTAAGGCTATCCATAACACAGGCATACGATGCCGATACACCCAACGCCTCTGCCCTTTGCGGAATATAAGTAAATATAATAAAAAACACACACAGCAAACCGATTTTTTTCATTTTTGTGCCTCCAAACGGCTTTGATACAATTAATTATATGTGCATAAAATTTTAATTATTTATAAAAAAATAAAAATATATTTTAATTTTGTGTTTAAATACAATCGAACGCGGGTATAAATATTACAAGGAATAGATATTATTCCTTTTTACAAATATACATACACAAGGAGTGGTCATCATGAAAATTACAATGAGCGGAAAACAGATTGAGCTTACCCCCGCATTAAAGGCGCGGATTGAGGATAGGTTTTCAAAGCTTGACCGATATTTTCATAAAGAAACGGAGGCATATGTTACTTTAAGTGTTCAAAGAGAAAAGCAGGTTGTCGAGGCAACAGTGCATTCGGGCGGACTAATTGTTCGTGTTGAAGAAGCAACTGATGATATGTATGTTTCCATCGATACTGCGGTAGATGTTTTAGAGCGTCAGTTAAGAAAGCATAAAACACGCATCGAGAAAAAGCTTAAAAAGGATACGTTTGAGGCAGCAGCTTTAGCTGCGATTCCTTATAAAGAAGATGTTGAAGAGGAAACAGAATTTAAGATTGCACGCACAAAACGCTTTACCGTAAAGCCAATGAGCACAGAAGAGGCAATTCTTCAAATGGATCTTTTAGGACATCAGTTCTTCATTTTCACAAATTCTGAAAGTGGCGATACAAATGTTGTTTATAAAAGAAAACAAGGCTCTTATGGATTGATTGAACTTGAATAGTTAAATGACGGGGTTGTTTAAAAAGCAATTTTTAAACAACCCATTTTTTAGGGGATAGTAAAAAAGCTTTGGAATGGACAAACTGAACCCGTAGGGGGGTACCCGAAGGCGTACGTCGGTACGACGAGAGGTAAAGTTTGTTCATAGCAAAAAGGCATTATTTTTTAGAAAAATTTCAAAAATGAGATTTTTCTACATCTGTTCTATAATATGATATTTGCATTATGACTAAAACAATGCTTTTCTTGCCTTTTTGCGTTCCAGAGCTTTTTTACATCCCCGTTGACATTTTCTGCCTTTTAATATATAATTTATGAGGATTGCATATTTGATTGCGAAAGGTCGTGAAAATTCTGGATAAAAAATCAATTAAAAATATAACTGTAAATAAAAAAGCTCGTCACGACTATTTTATCGACGAGGTTATAGAGGCAGGAATTGAGCTTTCGGGAACTGAAGTAAAATCGCTCAGAAAGGGTGCTGTTAATTTAAAAGACAGCTATGTATCTTTAAAAACTGGTGAAGCTTTTGTAAAGGGTATGCACATAAGTCCTTACGAGCAGGGGAATATTTTTAACAAAGACCCTTTGCGTGATAAAAAGCTGCTTTTGCACAAACGCGAAATTAACCGTTTGATAGGCACTGTTAAACAGCAGGGTGTGTCAATCATTCCTCTTTCGCTTTATTTTAAGGGCAGTCTTGTAAAAATTGAGATTGCTGTCGCACGAGGCAAGAAAAATTATGACAAACGCGATGATATAGCAAAAAAAGAAGCACAACGCAATATGGATAGGGCAATGAAGGAGCGAAATAGATAAAAAACAGTAGCAAACTAAAAATGTTTGCTACTGTTTTATTTATTCTATTTCTCCGTTTATCAGATATTTCATTAACTGATATCCCTTGTCTAAATAAATCCCCGATTCTTTTGCGTTTGTTTCGCAATACGAAAGGTCAAGACCTTCGTTTGTACGACTATCAAAAATTGCAAACGGAACAGCGTCACGTGCGTGCGTTTTAATCGCAAGCGGTGTGGGGTGGTCAGGAGTTACCAAAACTCTGAAATCCTCACCTGACTGTTTTAAATATTCCATGACAGGTCCGACAATTTTTTCGTCAATTAACTCAATTGCCTCTACCTTGCCTTTAGCATCACCGTGGTGACCGCACTCGTCGGGTGCTTCAACGTGTATATACACAAAATCCTGACCCGATTTAAGCTCGTCTATCGCAGCTTTTGCCTTTCCATCAAAGTTGGTGTCAATATTACCCGTTGCACCCTCTACCTCGACAACATTCATTCCTGTACCCTTACCGATACCCTTTAACAAATCCACTGCAGAAATCATACTGCCGTTAATCCCATATTTTTCGCTGAACAAATCAAGCTTTGGCTTTTTCCCCTCACCCCAAATCCACAACGAATTTGCGGGATTTAAGCCTTTTTCTATTCTTGCTTTGTTAATGGGATGGCCTGTAAGCAGCTCGTGGCTTTTTTTCATTATTTCTAAAATAATGTCTGCGCCATCGCCCTTTGGCAAATATTCAGTAACCTTGCGGTCCGATATATCGTGCGGAGGTGTTAAGCTTACGTTTGTAGAGCCTCCGTCCCATACCAAAAGATGACGGTAGCTTATGCCCTTGTGCAGATTAATATTATCATATTTTATATTTTCTGCCAGATATTTAATAAGCTCACCAGACTCTTCGGTGGTAATTTCGCCTGAGCTATAGTCTATCATAGTTTTATCGCTGTATTCGCTCTCGTTTGATAAGGTTACCAGGTTTGCTCTGAAGGTAACGTCAGAATCTGAAAGCTTTACACCAATGCTTAATGCTTCTAAGGGAGAACGACCCGTGTAATAAATCATCGGGTCATATCCCATAACACTTAAATTTGCTACATCGCTTCCCGGCGAGAGTGAGTCGTCAACTGTTTTTACCAAGCCTACTACTCCGCCCTTAGAGATAGCATCTATATTAGGTTTTTTCGCGATATCAAGCGGTGTTTTTCCTCCGAAAATTTCATTCGGATAATCCGCCATTCCATCGCCTAAAAATACAACATATTTCATGCTGAATCCTCCGCTTTTTATACATCAATCAGGTTAACCATATTAAGCTCTTCACGCGATACACCCGATTTCATACTGCGAATATATGCTTTAGCAGTATCTAAAGAGGTAAGACACGGAATAGAATGCTCTACGGTTTTACGACGGATTTTAAAGCCGTCACGTCCCGGCTGGCGACCTCTTGTCGGGGTATTAATTACCATATCGAATTTGCCCTCTTGCATAAGGTCCATAATATCAGGACTTCCCTCGCCAATCTTTTTAACAACACTTGTTGCTACGCAGTTTTTGTTAAGATAATGCGCAGTATTTGCGGTTGCAAAAAGATTGTAGCCCATTTCTTCAAAATCCTTAGCAATATCGAGCATTTCGCGCTTGTCGTTATCACGAACAGTAATTAAAACATTACCCTTGCCGCTCATTTTAAATCCTGCGGCAAGCAGGCCTTTATAAAGAGCCTCGCCAAATGTCTTAGAAATACCCAAAACCTCACCTGTTGATTTCATTTCAGGTCCTAAGGATGCATCAACATCGTGGAGCTTTTCAAATGAGAATACCGGCACCTTAACCGCAACATATTCTCCTTCAGGATGCAAGCCTGTTCCGCATCCCATATCCTTTAATTTTTCGCCTAAAACGCAACGTGTAGCAAGGTCAACCATGGGTACATTTGTTACCTTTGAAATGTATGGCACTGTACGTGAAGAACGCGGGTTAACCTCGATTACATATACCTCATCTTCATATAAAACGAACTGAATGTTTACTAAACCTACAACGTGGAGCGCACGTGCAAGCTTTTTGGTATAGTCAACGAGTATATCCTTATGCTTTTGCGAAATTGTCTGTGTAGGATAAACCGATATAGAGTCGCCTGAGTGAACACCCGCTCTTTCTAAATGCTCCATAATACCGGGGATTAAAATATCCTCACCGTCACAGATTGCATCGACTTCAAGCTCTTTACCCATCATATATTTATCTACCAAAATCGGATGCTCCTGCTTAATCATGGTAATGATGTCCATAAATTCTTTAACATCATTATCGTTAAATGCGATTTCCATACCCTGACCGCCAAGCACATATGACGGACGAACCAAAACTGGATAACCAAGCTCGTTTGCCGCCTCTAATGCTTCTGAATGTGTGAATACTGTGCGGCCTGCAGGACGCGGAATATTGCACTGCTCTAAAATCTCGTCAAACAGTTCTCTGTCTTCTGCGGCATCGACATCTTCTGCCTTTGTTCCTAAGATGTTTACACCCATATCTTTAAGAGCCTGTGTCAGCTTGATAGCTGTCTGACCGCCAAACTGAACGAGTGCACCATAGGGTTTTTCAACCTCGACTATGTTTGCAACATCTTCTGCTGTTAGTGGCTCAAAATAAAGCTTGTCTGCTGTGTCAAAGTCAGTACTTACTGTTTCAGGGTTATTATTTACTATAATTGTTTCATAACCCTCTTCTTTTAAAGCCCATACAGCGTGAACTGAGCAATAGTCGAACTCTATACCCTGACCGATTCGAATCGGACCCGAGCCGATAACTAAAACCTTCTTTTTATCAGAAGGTCTGGCTTCTGAATAACGGTCATAGGTTGAATAATAGTACGGAGTTTTTGCCTCGAACTCTGCTGCGCAGGTATCAACCATTTTATAGGTAGGAAGAATATCGTAACGCTTGCGAAGGGCCATAACCTCTGCCTCTTTCATTGCGGCATATTCTGCGATTGCCTTATCGGTAAAGCCCATACGTTTTGCCTTGCGCAAGATATCACGTGATAAGTTACCCGACTTTAACATATTCTCCATATCAACAATGTTTTTGAGCTTATCTAAGAAGAACTCATCAATCATTGTAATATCGTGAATTGCGTCAAGCGAAACACCACGGCGAATAGCCTCGCAGATTACGAAGAAGCGTTCGTCATCAATTACATTTAAACGTTTTTCGATTTCTTTTTTCGGCAGATTTTTAAGCTTTGGCATTTCAAAAGTATGAAGTCCTAACTCTAAAGAACGAACGGATTTCATCAAGCCGCCCTCGATTGAATCAGAAATAGCCATAATTTCGCCTGTTGCTTTCATCTGTGTTCCGAGTGTGCGTTTTGCTTTAACAAATTTATCAAACGGCCATTTCGGGAACTTGACAACAACATAGTCAATTGTCGGCTCGAAGCACGCATAAGTTGTGCCTGTAACCGCATTTTTAATTTCGTCAAGTCCGTATCCAACAGCAATTTTTGATGCAACCTTTGCAATAGGATATCCTGTTGCTTTAGATGCTAAAGCTGATGAACGCGAAAGTCTGGGGTTAACCTCGATAACCGCATACTCAAAGCTTTCAGGATGAAGTGCAAACTGGCAGTTACATCCGCCCTCGATGCCGAGTGCGTTTATAATATTTAAAGATGCATTTCTGAGCATCTGATACTCTTTCTCTGAAAGGGTCTGAGCAGGAGCAACAACGATAGAATCACCTGTGTGAATACCGACAGGGTCAATGTTTTCCATTGAGCAAACAGTAATTGCATTGCCCTTTGCATCACGAATAACCTCAAACTCAATTTCCTTCCAGCCAGAGATACATTTTTCGATAAGAACCTGATGCACACGTGAAAGTCTTAAACCGTTGGTTGCAATTTCTTCTAATTCTTGTTCGGTATATGCAATACCGCCGCCTGTACCGCCCAAGGTATATGCAGGACGAACAATAACCGGAAGACCGATTTCTCTTGCAAATTCGAGTGCATCCTCATAGGTGTCTACAACCCTTGATGCTATACACGGCTCACCGATTTCTTCCATTGTGTCTTTAAACGCCTGACGGTCTTCAGCCTTTTTAATTGCTGTGGTGTTGGTACCTAAGAGCTTTACACCCATTTTGTCAAGATAACCCTCTTCAGCAAGCTCCATTGCAAGATTAAGACCTGTCTGTCCGCCCAACGTTGGCAAAATACTGTCAGGACGTTCAATTTCGATTACTTTTTTTACAACATCTGAAACGAGCGGCTCGATATAAATTTTATCTGCCATCATTTTATCAGTCATAATGGTTGCGGGGTTAGAGTTAATCAATACAACCTCTAAGCCTTCCTCCTGCAGAGCACGGCAAGCCTGTGTTCCCGCATAGTCAAACTCTGCCGCCTGACCTATAACTATCGGACCTGAGCCGATAACCAATACTTTTTTAATATCTTCTCTCTTCGGCATTATTTGTTTCCTCCCATCATTTCGATAAACCGCTCAAGCATATATTTTGTGCTGTGCGCTCCGGGAACTGCGCCCGGGTGGAACGCTATTGAAAATGCCGGACGATTAACATATTCCAAGCCCTCTATAGCCTGGTCATTTACATTTATATGAGACACCTTAAGCACCTTTTCGTCAATTGAATTGCTATCAACTGTATAGCCGTAATTTTCGCTTGTTATATAGGTACGACCGCTTGCTAAATCTTTAACCGGCTGATTTGCACCGCGATGTCCGAATTTCATTTTCTTTGTTTTTGCACCTGCCGCTACAGCAAGAATTAAATGCCCTAAGCATATTCCCATAACAGGAATGTTTGAATCTAAAAGCTTCTTTGCAGTTTCAATCTGAGTTGGGCACTCGCTCGGGTCTGAAGGACCATTTGACAGAACTATGCCGTCAGGCTTGTCCGCTAAAATCTCGTCAGCAGATGCTCTTGCCGGATAAACAGTAACTGTGCAATCTTGCGCTGCGATGTTTTCAATGATACTGCGTTTAGCTCCTAAATCAAGCATAGCAACTTTATGCTTTCCGCTTCCTACAGTATACTTTTCTTTACAGCTTACAGCATCTAAAACCGCGCCAACTTTATATGCTTTAAGCTCGTCTTTGCGATTTTCGTAATCAAAGTTTGCATCAAATGTAATAACTCCATTCATAACACCTTCGGAACGAAGCTTTATTGTAAGTGCACGTGTATCGATACCCGCTAAAGTAATAATATTATGTTTTTTAAGATAATCCTCTAACTTTCCTTTGCAGCGGAAATTGTTGGGATTAAGCGAAGGCTCTTTAATGATAAGACCTTTTAAAGTAGGTTTTTCTGATTCGTTATCCTCATCATTTATTCCGCAGTTTCCGATAAGCGGATATGTCATCATAACCATAAGTCCTGCATTTGACGGGTCTGTGAGTGTTTGCTGATATCCAACCATACCGGTCTGGAACACTACTTCTCCGATTACTTCGCCCTCTGCTCCAAAGCTCTCACCTTCGAACACAGTGCCGTCTTCTAATACCAAATATGCTTTTTTCAAGCTGACTCCTCCCTTGATTTATTCTATATATTGTGACATTTTTTATTATAAGAAACGAACAATATCTTCTTTCATACGCAAAGCCTCTTCTTTAGCTGCCTTTGCGTAATCCTTTTCGGGTGCTCCGCTCTTTTTATATGCACACATAATTGAACGGGAAGCATTAATAATAGCACCTAAACCGTCAGAATTAAATGCTTTTGCAACATCCTCTGCTTTGCCGCCCTGTGCACCGTAGCCCGGAACTAAGAAATAAGTTTTGGGCATAATTTTTCTAAGGTCTGATATCTGCTGCGGATAGGTTGCACCAACAACTGCGCCAACACCTGAATATCCGCTTGCGCCGATGGTGCTTTCGCCCCATTTATTTACTAAACCTGCAACTCTTTCGTACAGAGTGTTTTCATCTATTTTAAGGTCTTGGAATTCGCCCGATGACGGATTCGAGGTTTTTACCAGGACGAAAATTCCCTTATCCTTTTCTTCGCACAGCTTAACAAACGGCATAACTCCGTCTGTTCCCAAATATGGATTTACAGTCAGGCAATCTGCCGGAAAATCTGTCCATACAGCATCATCGTCAATTTTTGATTCGCCTAAGTATGCCGCTGCATATGCCTCGGCAGTTGAGCCGATATCATTTCTTTTACCGTCTAATATAACATAAAGACCCTTTTCTTTTGCATAGCTTACGGTTTTTGCAAGTGCCTCTAAACCCGATAAGCCATACATTTCGTAATATGCCATCTGAGGCTTTACTGCAGGAACAACATCGCAAAGCTCGTCAATCAGTCCTTTATTAAACTGAAAAAGAGCTTCGCCTGCACCGCGTGCATTTTTACCGTATTTTTCAAATGCCTCCTGCTTCATATATTCGGGAACATAATCAAGCTTAGGGTCTAAACCCGCAACTGTTGGATTCCCTGTCTTTTTAATTTTTTCAATCAGTAATTCCATTGACATTTTTAAAGCCTCCCTTTATTTTAAAGCATTATACCCTGATTTACAACTATCTTACCATCTACTATTGTATATTCTACTTTTCCGTTTAAGCGGTATCCGTCATACGGTGAGTTTTTGGATTTTGATAAAAAGCTCTTTACATCAACCGTATATTCTTCATCAGGATTAAAAATAATTATATCTGCCGGTTTGCCTTCTGCAATTATACCCTTATTAATTGACAACAGATTTGCCGGATTAAGTGACATTTTACAAATCAGCTCACTAAGTGTGAGCTTGCCGGTTTTTACAAGGTATGTTATACCCAATCCTAAAGCGGTTTCAAAACCGATAATTCCATTTAAGGCTTTGTCAAACTCTAAGTTCTTTTCGTCAATATGGTGTGGTGCATGGTCTGTTGCAATAACATCTATTGTTCCGTCGCAAAGACCTTCGATAATAGCCTCTAAATCCTCTTGTGTTCTAAGAGGCGGATTCATTTTAGCATTTGTGTTAAAGCCCTCTACTGCCGCTTCGGTCAGTGTAAAGTAATGAGGACAGGTTTCGCAAGTTACGTTTACTCCTCGTTTTTTAGCCTGGCGAACAAGCTCTACTCCGCCCTTTGTGCTTACGTGGCAAATGTGAACACGTGTTTTTGTTTCTTCAGCTAAAATTATATCTCTTGCAATCTGAACATCCTCAACTGCGTTTGATATGCCCTTTAAGCCCAGATAAGTTGCCATATAACCCTCGTTCATAACTCCGCCGTCTAAAAGCTCAAGCTCTTCGCAGTGCGAAACAACCAAGGTGTCGAACATATCGGCATATTCTAAAGCTCTTCGCATAATATTAGCATTTTGTACAGGTCTGCCATCATCAGAAATTGCAACAACACCCGCAAATTTAAGCTCGCCGATGTCTGCTAAAACCTCTCCCTTTAAGCCTTTTGTTACTGCACCTATGGGATAAACATTAACCTTTCCCACCTGTGCCGCACGGTTTATTACATATTCGGCAATCGGTGCATTATCAATCGGCGGATTTGTGTTTGGCATACACGCAACCGATGTAAAACCACCCATTGCAGCTGCCTTGGTTCCGCTTTCGATATCCTCTTTATATTCCTGACCCGGCTCACGAAGGTGACAATGCATATCTACCAATCCGGGAGAAACTACCTTGCCCTTAGCATCAATTTCGGTCAGTTCAGATAAATCTTCAAACTTTTCCGAAAGATTCTCGCCAATTTCTTCAATAACTCCGTTTTCTATATAAACATCTAAAACCTGGTCTGTATTTGTTTTGGGGTCAATAACCCGACCGCCCTTAATTAATATTCTCATTCGATTATTCCTCCCTTGGTCAGAATATCAAGTACAGCCATTCTGACTGCCACTCCGTTAGTTACCTGTTCGTTTATTTTACTTGCGTCTGTTTCCATAATCGCACTTGTAAGCTCAACACCACGGTTTACAGGACCAGGATGCATCAAAAGTGCATCGGGCTTTGCAAACTTCATTCTTTGGTCGTCTATACCGAAAAAGCGATGATATTCTCTTAAACTTGGTATTAAACCGCTTTTTTGTCTTTCCTGTTGGATTCTTAAACCGATTACAACATCGGCATCAATCATTGCCTCGTGCACACTTTGATATGCTTTAGCTCCCAGCTTTTC
>JAZOBB010000036.1:0-12992 GCA_045595745.1 Clostridia bacterium
TATTCGCTTTTTAAAAGTTCATTATACTTTTCTTCACTCGGGTCAACCAGACACTGTGATGCGACCTTTAAGTTTACAGACGGATATCCGCCTAGTGTCCAGCTGAGCATTAAGTGGCGCACTCCCTCGGCTTTAAGACCGCTCATATGCTCTCTTATTAAATCGAATACGGGCAGGTATGGTATGGTACTGCATTCCCAGGTTACATTTACCTGAACCTTGGCACTGGTTTCTCTGCCTAAATCCCGCGCCAATGACCATACAGATTTTGCAAGTTCACCCGGTCCGGGGATAGACATACTGTAATCTTCAATATTTCCACTAACGCCGCCTATGGTATATGGTTTTTGTGCTTCGCTGTTACACTGTATGATGATTTCTTTAGGAAGCGATGCAATACACTCGCGTATTTCATCTTCATTCATTGCACTTGTCCATGCCCAGGTCCACGCAATTGTTTTAATCGAAGGGTCAACTGCTCTTGATACCTCTGAAATGGCGCAAAGTACCTCAGAGATCAACTGCGAAACAGGTTTATCTTTACATCTTGGGCATTCTTCGCCCTCTGGACGGGACTTACAATGTGTAAGGTTTTCGGACTGAGTGATTGTAAAGAATCCACCAATACCCGGAACTGCCTTACAAAGAGAAGTAACCGCACTTCTTACATATTCTAAAACACGGCTGTCGCTTGTGCACAGTGCACCGTATAAATCATTTTTGCGACCCAACAGTTCAGGATGCTTATCAAAAAATGTAATCGGCATATTTCTTGGTTCGTTTAAGTAAAGGAATACTTTAATTCCATATTGAGCGGCAAGCTTAACTAATGTGCGCAGTCTTTCCTGTCGCTTTTCATATCCTACGGAATAGCTTGCATCAAACGGAAATTCTGTAACCTGATAAAGCACAACAGGCAGCCATACAGCATTAACTCCTGCAGCCTGGTATTTTTGCATAAGTGCCTCAGGATAAGAAACATCAATATCGTTATCTAAAACAGTCGCGTAAAGACCACAGTATGAGAATATCATTCTCAGACCATCAGCATCATTAGCAGGGGTTAAAACTTTTTCGTTTTCGCAAAAAAATTCAAAGGGCTTTGTGCCAGAAAACATATCAGAAAAGTCGCTTTTCATAATTTTTCTTATTTTTTCAAGCTGAGCCTTTTGCTCGTCGTTTAGTTCTTCTGCCGTAACAGGCTCGCAATATGCTTTAAACGGAGTCCAACCGCCAAGCTTTATATCTAAAAAGTCATCATCCTTTAAGCAATTTGCTAACTGTTCATCGGTCCAGCCTAACACCTTTAAAAGCTGGTCATATGGCAGAATGTGCCACACATTACGAATGGTTGTTATGTAACCGCGCTCGCTCCATATATCCATATTTTTCTGCTCGCTAAGACCTAATTCGTTTGCTGTTTCAATAATTTTTTCAAGCGGCAGGTCTAACGCATAAGCTATTCTTTCAGCCTTTACGGTTTCCCACAAACGAAAGACTGTGGCGTGAAGTCTGCTTGGAAAATGCGGTAAAAAAAGTTGTTTGTCCTCTATAACAGGAGGTAATTTAACATTTGACATAATTTTTCCTCTTTCTTATTAATTTATAGTTTAAGTTATATCAATTATAAAATATATTGTAAACGTTTGCAATAAGCAAATTCTTACTTGGCTGTTCATTTTATGACAAAAAAGATTAAAATCTTAACGGTTTATTACCAAAAACCCTCTCAGGGTTCGAGTCCCGCTAAAATAAAAAATAAAGCTATATACCTAACGGCATATAGCTTTATTTGGTACACCTTCAGTCTGAGCTCAAAGAAGTCCCGGTGGGACTTCGACTGCGAAGAGTCCCTGTCCAAGAAGCCAAGCGAAGCGCAGGCTGATTGGTGTAGAAATTTTAGACAAACAAAAAAACAACCGCATACGATAAACATACGCGGTTATTTTGGTACACCTTCAGGGACACAGCCGCTTCGCGTCTTACCTGCTCGTCCACCCAAATGCTGCGCATTTCGGTACCGGTCTCGCACCTTTTTGCTAAAAACAGTCCACCGGACTGTTTTATCAACGCAAAAACCCTCTCAGGGTTCGAGTCCCACTAAAACAAAAAATACAGCTATATACCCAACGGCATATAGCTGCATTTGGTACACCTTCAGGGACTCGAACCCTGGACACCCTGATTAAGAGTCAGGTGCTCTACCAGCTGAGCTAAAGGTGCAAATAGTGGAGCTAACGACGGGGGACGAACCCGTGACCGCATCCTTACCAAGGATGCGCTCTACCTACTGAGCTACGTCAGCGGACACACTTGTGTCAAAACACAAATGGTATTTTAACACAAATCACATACTTTGTAAAGAGTTTTTTTCAAAAAAATCTAAAATTTTTATTTTTTTATACTTATACTTTTAAATATGTGCAAAATTATAAATTATATGACTATTTACAGCTAAAATGTATCTTTGCTATTTACAAATGTATTAATTTGATGTATAATAATACCATATTTGGCAGAGTAGGTTTTGATGCGTTAAGTGATAGTAGGACGGGAAGTTGCCACTATACGAAAAGAGCTTGGCTCTTGCGGTATCATTACTGCATTCCGCTGCCACCGAAGAGCAAAGCTTTTTACATATCCTTCTCTTTTGTGGCAAAATATTATGGAAGGGTGTGTTTTTTTATGCCAAAACAGTTCTTAAAAACAAAAACATTGGTAATGGCGTCTATGTTTATTGCTCTCGATATCGTAATAACGCGATTTATAGCGATTCAAACGCCAATTACCAGAATAGGCTTCGGTTTTATTCCCGTATCGATGTGCGGTATGCTGCTCGGACCCTATATAGGTGCTATCTCGGGCTTTTTGGGCGATTTTTTAGGTATGCTCATAAACTCACGTGGTATGGCATATTTTCCTGGATTTGGTCTTTCTGCAGCTCTTTACGGACTTAATTACGGTCTGTTTTTACATGGCAGAAAAAAAAGCTTCAAATTGATAATTCCGTGCGTTATTTTATCAGAGCTTATTATCGGAATCGGCTTAGGTACTTTATGGCTCGTGATGATGACAGAATCCTCTGCCACGGCAATTTTACTGTCACGTATTCCGCAGTCACTTTTGATGGCTCCGATAAAAATTGTTATGATTAAGCTGGTCTGGGAATATGTCGGAAAGCATATCGAAAAAAATGTCAGCTATGCTTTGCACGGATAATTTTAAAGGCACGGAAGGAGTAATAAGGTAGTGTTTGCGTATTTGGATAATAGTGCTACAACACGTCAGTTCGATGAAGTTACACAAAAAATGGCGCAGGTTTCAGCCGAGTGCTACGGAAATCCGTCGTCTCTTCATTCTTTGGGCATGGATGCTGAAAAAATAATTAAAAATGCCAAAGAAACACTAATGAAAGCGATTGGTGCAAAAGAAGGACGTTTTATATTTACCTCCGGCGGAACAGAGGCGGATAATTTAGCAATATTGGGTACTCTTGCCTCTGCCGTTAAGCGCAGTCCTAAATTTGTGACAACTAAAATTGAACACCCTGCTGTTTCAGAGCCTACGGCATATTTAGCATCGCTCGGGGCGGATTGCAGATTTGTAAGTGTTAATTCTGACGGATGCTTAAATCTTGATGAATTTGAAAAAGCATTAACTCCTGACACAGCACTTGTCAGTATTATGATGGTTAATAACGAGGTTGGCAGCATTCAGCCGATTGCAGAAGCGGCTAAAATTATGAAAAGAATTTGCCCTGATGCACTTTTGCACGTAGATGCCGTACAGGGATTCGGTAAAATTGATGTTGATGTTGATAAGCTCGGCATTGACCTTTTGTCTGTAAGCGGGCATAAGATTAACGGTCCTAAAGGCATTGGCGGTTTGTATGTGCGCAAACCCAACCGCTTAAAGCCGATAGTTTTCGGTGGGCATCAAGAGGAAAATTATCGTTCAGGAACGCAGAATACTCCTGCCATTGCAGGCTTTGCCGCTGCAGCCCAAAAAACTATAAACGACTTAAAAGACGAGACACAAAGAATCGAAGGGCTTAAAAATCTGCTGATTAAAAAGCTTAAAGAAATTCCTGATGTAAAATTAAATGGCGGCGATAACGAAAACAGTGCACCGCATATAATAAACATAAGTATTAAAAATGCAAAGTCAGAGGTTTTGCTTCATAGTCTCGAAAAACGCGGAGTTTTTGTTTCGACCGGCTCTGCATGCTCTAGCAACAAGCCGTCGCTGAGTCCGGTGCTTACAGCTATGGGAGTAAAACGTGACGATATTGATACTGCAATTCGTTTAAGCTTAGGTGTATATAACGACGAAGAACAAATTTGCTATGCCGCACAGGTAATTGCAGAAGAAGTTAAAATTTTAAGAGAGTTATTTAAGTAACAAATATTCACCCGCATAGCGGGTGGTTTTTCATTTTCGGGCATAGCCCTAATACTACTGTCCACGCACAAGTGCGTCTTCATATTGGCCTGTCAGCCATGCAATTATTACTTGCTACCCATAAATGGGTCGTTTTTTTTGCAGGCTTCCCCTTGAGGGGAAGCTGTCGAGCATGGCGAGACTAATGAGGTGTTAATTTTATAATCTTTCAATGCCTACATTGCCACCTCATCCGAGTTTTGCTCTGCAAAACCCACCTTCCCCTCAAGGGGAAGGCTTTCCACCAAATTGTTTGTGCTATATTACAATATTTCAAAATAATATACTTCTTTATATGCTTTACTTTGCTGTCTGTTCATCGGTTAACCTTTTTGAACCACGCGACTATCGCGTGGTTTTATTATATGTAAATATTTTCGTCCATACTAAAATTAAAAAAATATTGTATATATTAATAATTTGTGATATAATAACAACGACCAAATAATTGAATAATTATTTAACCATGAGTCAAAGTAAGTATGTATTTTTTACTATCGGTAAAAATACATGCTCTATTTCTGATACTTGCTTTGGCTAAGTTATTCAGTTGTTTGGTCAACAGGAGCAATGTATTTTTCATGCGTCGGCTCTTGCTGACGCATTTTTTAATTTTAGGGGGTATTATTATGTGCAAGCAAGAATACAATATGAAAAAGCAAATTATGAAAAACAGAATAATCGGTTATTCTTTGGCTGTTCTGCTTTATATATTGGCAGAAATTTTAATTTTTTTCGTTAACAAAGGAAACTATTATTATTTAGACTTATTTGCTCTTACTGTAATGTGTCTTCCTTTGATGATTTTAAAATATATCAGTTTTTTTCTAATATATTTCACTTACTCTAAAAATAAATATTATACCGATATTTGTGATGACCATATAGAAGGAATAGGAAGGCTAAATAATAAAACGACATATTTTTATATTAAATTTCTTGCAATGGAAGAAATTTATGGTGAAACAGAAAAAAATAATGTTATTGTTATTTATACATATGATGATAATAAATATGAGCTTCCGTTAAACAGTAGATATTATCATATTGTTTTTCAACAAGTGTTAAAGAAGTTTAAAAGCATAAGCTGCCGTGATATATACAAATTCTATACAGAGAGATATTAAAAGAAATAGCAAAAAATGTGCCGCAAAAGATAAAACCTTTTGCGGCACATTTTTTGGTTTATTTTTTTAATAATAGAGCCGTTTATTTTAAATTTAATGTTCCCATACTTGATGCCTTTAAGTACGCATTAACAAAGCCGTCAAGGTCGCCGTCCATTACTGCGCCGATGTTACCAACCTCGAAGTTTGTGCGGTGGTCTTTAACCATATTATACGGATGGAACACGTAAGAGCGAATCTGGCTGCCCCAAGCGATGTCTTTCATATCGCCTTTTAAGTCTTCAATTTTTTCTTTTTGTTCACGTTCTGCCATTTCGAACAGCTTTGCAGTAAGCATTTTCATAGCATTATCTCTGTTCTGATGCTGTGAACGTTCGGTTTGACAAGCAACAACAACACCTGTTGGGATATGTGTAATACGTATTGCCGAATCGGTTTTGTTTACGTGCTGACCGCCCGCGCCGCTGGCACGGAAGGTATCTACCTTTAAATCCTCGGGGTTTATGTGTACCTCGATATCATCATCAATTTCGGGCATTACATCAACCGATGCAAACGAGGTGTGTCGTCTGCCTGATGAATCAAACGGCGAAATTCTTACCAAACGATGAACGCCCTTTTCGCTTTTGGCATATCCATAAGCATTTTCGCCCTTTATAAGAATAGTTACACTCTTAATTCCTGCCTCGTCGCCCGCTAAGTAGTCTAAGGTTTCTACGCTAAAGCCACGACGTTCTGCCCACATCTGATACATACGAAACAGCATTTGTGCCCAGTCCTGAGCCTCTGTTCCGCCTGCGCCCGGGTGCAAAGAAATAATGGCATTATTTTTATCATATTTTCCCGAAAGCAAGGTTTCAAGCTTCATCGTTTCTAAATCTGCGGTAAGTGTATTATAACCCTCAGCCACTTCATCAAGCATTGATTCGTCCTCTGCCTCGATTGCAAGCTCGACTAAGGTAACCATATCCTCCCACTGAGAAGAAAGGGTTGAGTAACGTTCAACCTTTGCTTTTAATTGCTTTAACTCCTGTAAAACCTTTTGGGAATTTTCCATATCGTCCCAAAAACCGCTTTCAGAGGATTTTGCTTCAAGCTCCGTTATTTTAGATTCTGTCTTGGGGAGCTCAAAGTGAATCCCTCAATTCAATAATATCCTTCTTCATAGCGTCTAAATCCAGACGGTATTGGTCGAATTCTATCATTTTTTCACATCCTTATAAATTAATGATATTTGATACTGTTATGCCTCGTCTGCACCGCAGCATTTTTTATATTTTTTACCTGAGCCGCAGGGGCAAGGGTCGTTTCTGCCGATTTTTTCGGCTTTTTTAACAGTTTTTTTCGTGTTTTCGCCCGCAAGCCCTGCACTCGTTGGCTCAGCCACCTGCTCGCGCTCGGGCGGAGCCTCAATTCGTGCGTGGTAAATAAATCTTACCGTATCTTCGCCGATTGCGCTAATCATTTCTTCAAACATATTAAAGCCTTCGAATTTATACTCTATAACGGGGTCGCGCTGAGCATAAGCTCTGAGGTTAATACCGTTTCGCAGCTGGTCCATATCATCAATGTGGTCCATCCACTTTCTGTCAACCACCTGAAGAAGAACAACACGTTCGAGTTCACGCATATTGTCACTGCCAAACTCTGCCTCACGTTGTTCGTAAAGCTCGTGTCCGATTTTAAGTGCCTTTTCTTTAAGCTCCTCTTTTGTGATAAATTCAAGCTCATCGCGGCTTATTTCCAATGCTCCCTGCGGAATGTATAAGGATTCTAAATAATTAATAAGTCCTTCTAAATTCCAGTCATCTGCCACATCGGTTTCGCCTGTAAAGCGAAGAATAGCAGATTCGGTAACCTCGTCAAGCATTTTTAATATGCTTTCTTTAACACTTTCGCCGCCTAAAACCTTCTGACGCTGGCCGTAAATAACCTCGCGCTGCTGATTCATAACATCGTCATACTGAAGTACGTGCTTACGAATCTGGAAGTTTCTGCCCTCGACACGTTTCTGGGCATTTTCAATTGCGCCTGTTAACATACTATGCTCTATCGGCTGGTCTTCTTCTAAGCCTAAGGTTTCGACAACACGCGATATTCTTTCTGAACCGAACAGACGCATAAGCTCGTCTTCTAAGGATATATAAAACTTAGAATAACCCGGGTCGCCCTGACGACCTGCACGGCCGCGTAGCTGATTATCAATACGTCTTGATTCGTGTCTTTCTGTACCTATGATGAACAGACCGCCTGCCTCACGCACTTTTTCAGCCTCGGGCGCGATTTGTTCTTTATATTTTGCCAAAAGCTCTGCAAAAGTTTTTCTTGCGCTTAAAATTTCTTCGTTATCGGTTTCGCCAAAGCCCATGGCTTCTGCAATCATTTCATCCTCATAGCCCATGCGCTTCATTTCGTGCTTTGCCATAAATTCGGCATTACCGCCGAGCATAATGTCAGTTCCTCGACCTGCCATATTGGTTGCTATGGTTACGGCACCGAGTTTACCTGCCTGAGCAACGATTTCTGCCTCTTTTTCGTGATGTTTAGCATTTAATACCTCGTGCTTTATGCCACGTCTTTTAAGCATTGAAGATAAAAGCTCTGATTTTTCGATTGTGACAGTACCCACCAAAATAGGCTGACCATTTTGGTGACACTCTGCAACCTGATTGACAACGGCATTTAATTTGCCTGCTTCGGTTTTGTATACAGCATCGGGGAGGTCTTTCCTTGCAAGCTCTTTATTTGTCGGAACAACAATAACATCCAGTTTATAAATATCCTGAAACTCGGTTTCTTCTGTCTGAGCCGTACCTGTCATACCCGAAAGCTTTGAATAGAGTCTAAAATAGTTCTGGAAGGTAATGGTAGCTAAGGTTTTGCTCTCGCGCTCTACCTTTACTCCCTCTTTTGCCTCGATTGCCTGATGAAGACCATCAGAGTAACGTCTGCCGAACATCAAACGACCTGTAAATTCATCAACTATTATTACTTCGCCGTCTTTTACAACATAATCTTTGTCGCGGTGCATAGTTCCGTGAGCCTTTATTGCCTGATTAATATGATGCTGAAGTGTCATATTTTCGGGGTCTGAAAGGTTTTCGATATTAAAGGCACGTTCTGCTTTTTCTACACCATATTTTGTAAGTGTTGCAGTTTTTGCCTTTTCGTCTATTATATAATCTGCGGTGATGCTATCGTCTTCTAAAGCCTTGTCATCAGACTCTGCAACTCGATGGCTTTTAAGTGTGCGTGCAAAGTTTTCTGCCTGCTGATATAAAAGGGTTGAACGGTCGCCCATGCCTGAGATAATAAGCGGAGTTCTTGCTTCGTCAATTAAAATAGAGTCAACCTCGTCGACAATCGCATAGTTGTGACCGCGCTGAACCATCTGCTCTTTATAAATAACCATATTATCGCGCAGATAGTCAAAGCCGAACTCGTTATTTGTACCGTAAGTGATGTCGGCTGCATATGCGGCTTTTCGGTCTTTATTTTCGACCTCGTGAATAATAAGACCGACACTAAGACCTAAATATTTAAAGATTTTACCCATCCATTCAGAGTCACGTTTTGCAAGGTAGTCATTAACCGTTACAATGTGAACGCCCTTGCCGCTTAGTGCGTTTAAGTATGCAGGCAAGGTTGACACTAAGGTTTTACCTTCACCTGTTTTCATTTCTGATATACGTCCCTGATGCAGAACGATACCGCCTAAAATCTGCACATAAAAATGACGCATACCAAGCACACGGTCGGCTGCCTCGCGCACGGTTGCAAATGCCTCGGGCAATAAATCGTCTAACGTTTCGCCTTTGGCTATGCGTTCTTTAAACTCTTTAGTTTTGCCCTTTAATTCGCTTTCTGTAAGCTTTCTGTATTCATCCTCTAACGCAATTACCTTGTCAGCAATCGGACGCAGACGCTTTAACTCCCTTTGAGAATAGCTGCCCAGTATTTTTTCAAGTAATTTTTTCAATCCGTTCACCTCATAACTGCAGAAAATCTGCAAAAGTTATATTATAGTATTACCGCTGCCATTTTAAAAATGCGGTATAGCGGTATATATTTGAATAAAACACTCCAATCTTTAGTATAGCACAAAATATATCCAAGGTCAAAGAAAATATTAAAATTAATGAAAAGTTAACAATGTAAATAAATATTGCTTGACAAAATTTTCACACAGTATTATAATTAATTCAATGCATAAATTAATTGGATGAGGAGATTACACATGGGCGCAATCATTGGTTTTATTGAATTTGTAAATGGAAAGGTTAACGACGTAGTTTGGGGACCGATAATGCTGACACTGTTAATCGGCACAGGACTTTTTCTGTCCTTTAAAGTAGGATTTATTCAGTTCAGAAAATTTGGCTATGCAATGAAAAATACAATCGGCAGTGTTTTCGGCAAAAACCAGCATACAAAAGACAGCTCGGGAGTAAGCCCCTTTCAGGCGGTTGCCACAGCAATGGCAGGAACAATAGGCACAGGCAGTATTGCAGGTATCGCGACAGCTATTGTTGCAGGCGGACCGGGTGCGGTTTTTTGGATGTGGATAAGCGCACTTTTAGGTATGGTTACAAAATATGCCGAAATTGTTTTATCTTTAAAATTCCGCGAAAAGAATGAAAAAGGCGAATGGGTCGGCGGACCTATGTATTATATAAGAAACGGTTTAAAAATTAAATGGCTGGCTGCGGCATTTGCAATTTTTGCAATGATTGCCTGCTTAGGAACCGGTAACGCTACTCAATCAAACTCTATTTCTGTTGCTTTAGACTCTACCTTAGGTGTGGCTCCGTGGATAACCGGTATTGTGCTGACTATAATTGTCGCCGCAGTAATTTTGGGCGGAATGCGCAGAATTGCATCGGTAAATGAAAAGCTGGTTCCGTTTATGGCTGTGTTTTATGTTGTATGTGCTATTTTAGCACTTGTGCTTAATCTAAAAGAAATTCCGGCGGCATTTGCGTTAATTTTTAAAGAAGCCTTTAATTTTAAAGCCGCTGCAGGCGGTGCAACAGGATACGGCATTATGCTTGCTATGCATTACGGATTTGCACGAGGTGTATTTTCAAACGAAGCGGGTCTTGGTAGTGCACCGATGGCACATGCGGCATCAAGCACAAAAAATCCGGTTGACCAGGGCTTGTGGGGAATGTTTGAGGTATTCTTTACTACAATTATTGTTTGTACATTCTCTGCTTTAATTATTTTAACTACAGGAATCTGGTCTGAGGGCACTTTAAATGGTGCGGCATTATCAATTGCATCATTTAACTCAATTATACCGGGCATAGGTGGTATTGGAGTTACACTTTCGACTGTGTTCTTTGCCTTATCCACAATTTTAGGCTGGGCATATTACGGTGAGGTTTGTGCTGAATATTTATCTCATAATAATAAAAAGGCAGTGCTTGCATACAGAATTATTTACGTTATAATGGTATTTGTCGGAGCGGTAGGAAACCTAGAGTTAATCTGGAGCATTTCAGAAACAATGAACGGTCTTATGGCTATTCCTAACCTTATAGGTGTTATTGGCCTTTACAAGGTAGTAAGCTCTCTTACAAAAGAATATTTTGCTAATAAAAGACACGAAATACAATAAAATGATATATTAAAAGGTCACATCTGTTGATGTGGCCTTTTAATATATCTAAACTATTTTTGACTTTTGGCTAATTATAGTGTACAATATTGGTTAGAATAATAGTAGCTAATTACGAAAGGATGTCTTTATGAATAAAATTGCCAGCTTTACAATAGACCATAACAAGCTCGATGTGGGTATTTATCGCTCACGCATTGACGGAGATATTACAACCTATGACTTAAGAACAAAAAAGCCGTATGTTGACGAGGTTATGGATAACGAAACCTGCCACACGGTCGAGCATATGTTTGCGACCTTTGTGCGAAACGGCATTTTAAAAGATAAGGTTATTTATTTTGGACCTATGGGTTGTCAGACAGGATTTTATCTTTTGGTGCGCGACGCCGAAAACCGCAGTGTTATAAGTGAGATTAAGCGAGTGTTAAAAGCTATTTGCGACCACAACGGCGAGGTCTTCGGCAACTCTCAAACAGAATGCGGAAATTGCCGTACATTAAACCTGGAAAAAGCAAAAATTCTTTGCAAAGAATATCTTGAAAAGATTTATGATAAAACAGAGCACGATTTATACTACGAAGTGTAAATTTCATTTTTAAGAGCTGTAGCAAAATATTATCATTTTGCTACAGCTCTTACTTTAGATTGTTGCTAAATCTTTAATATTAACAGGTCTGCCAAAAACATAAGGAAACAGCATTTGCGCGGAGATTAACTGATTTTTACGACATATATAATATGATAGCATTCCTATAGCCGATACATTAAAAATACATAGTTTAAGATAAAAAAGATAATAAAAATCCACTCGCATAGTTCACATAGCGAGTGGATTTTTATTTATATAGTACATCTGGTTATCTGCAAGGTAGTATGTTGATATTAATTACTACCAGAATCAGAAACAGAGTGTATACCAATACTCTTAACAACGAAGTTTGTATCGGCATATTTTGTATCTCCTAAAGAAATTGTTATTGTTTTATCTGTGGTAAAAGTGGTCCAGTTCTTTTCATATGCGTTATTTTCGTCATAAACAACATAGCTTTTTAACGTCTGGTCATTCTGAGCATCAGGAGCATTCCAGGTAAGTGTTACACTGTTAGATGCTTCGTCATATGTTTTAACCACATTTTTCGGCGGGTTAATTTTCGAGGTTGTCTTTCTTATTCCCTGTCTCTCTATAAGTGTACTATCAGCACCATCTGTATAATAAGCAGAATTAACAATCTCGTTTTCTGTTACGGTTACACCTGCATAGGTTGCTAAATGAGGCTGATAAAAGGTCTCTCCTTTTGCAACATCAAGCGGCACAAACCATTTTAAGTCGTTCGATTTTAATGTGTAGGTTTTGGTACCTATAGCATTATTAAGCTGATTGACTGTACCAATCGGATTATCCCATAATGTAACATCTGTCAGCTTGCCGACTGTTTGATTCTTTAAAACAACAGAATCTGTGACAGGTTCGCCATTTAAAATAGGATAGGTGCGGTTATATATATGGTCATGACCTCCGAAAATAATATCAACACCCAACACATCATTTAATAACTCACTAAGACTGTTTCGTACATCTACTTCTTTATAGTGAGGACCGTTTGTATATAAAGACCTGTGTAGCATTACGATATTCCATTTTTTTGAATTCTTCGCAAAATCATACTTAATCCAGTTTTTTTGAAATTCAGCCTCTTCAGGTACAACAAGCAAAGCCTCCGTATTTAAAATCATAAAATGTGCGTTGCCGTAATCGAAGGAATAATATGGTCCATACTCTAAAGTTGCATCAGACGGCATCT
>JAZOBB010000037.1:0-9234 GCA_045595745.1 Clostridia bacterium
CCTAAAAACTACTTTACTGCATTATATTCAAAAAGCTTTTAAAGAGTTACAGGATCAGGATATTCCTCGCCAAAGGTATCAACTGTAACTGACTTTATTTTTTGCTCATAAAGCGGCTTATCCATCATATCTGTCGGAACAGAAATAATTTCGTCGATTGTTTCTAAGCCTTCAATAACCTTTCCGAATGCGGCATACTGACCGTCTAAGTGCGGAGCAGGGTCAGACATAATAAAGAACTGCGAACCTGCAGAATCAGGATGCTGTGCACGTGCCATAGAAAGAACTCCGCGTGTATGCTTTAGTTCGTTTACAATACCGTTTGCTAAAAATTCGCCTTTAATTGAATAACCGGGACCGCCTGTGCCACGACCATCGGGGTCTCCGCCCTGAATCATAAATCCGGGAATTACACGGTGAAAAATAATACCGTCATAAAAGCCTTTTTTAACTAAAGAGATAAAATTGTTAACTGTGTTTGGTGCAATTTCGGGATAAAGCTCAGCAATCATTTTGCTGCCGCTTTCCATTTCAAAAGTAATTTTAGGATTGCTCATTTTAATGTCTCCTTTTATGATATTTTTATATAAATATATCACATGATGCTGTGGTTGTAAAGACTTTTAAAGATAAAACCGCTACTCTTCGATATGCTCCATTGCCTGATGTATAATTGTGCGTATGTGGTCATCTGCCAAAGAATAAAACACCGACTTTCCTTCACGTTTGTTTTTTACCAGCTTTGCTCTTTTTAAAACGTTTAGCTGATGCGAAATTGCAGAAGGTGTCATATTTAATACGTTAGCAAGGTCACAGGTGCAAACCTCTGCCTCGAATAAAACGAACAGAATTTTCATTCTTGTTGAATCGCCGAAAACCTTAAATAATTCTGAAAGGTCAAAAATATCCTCGTCTACAGGCATTTTGTCTTTTACAATCTTTAAAAGCTCTGAATGTACTTCAGATACCTCGCATTGCTCAGAAACAAAACTATTATTCATAAAAACACCTCTTTATAAGTTTTTTACATAAAGCGAACGAATCGCGTTTATAACTGCCAATATCATAACACCTACATCGGCAAAAATGGCAAACCACATATTTGCAATACCCAGCATACCTAAAATAAGACATATTAATTTTATGCCAATGGCAAAAATTATATTTTGATATACTATCCTCATACATTTTTTTGAAATCTTAATTGCTTTTACCACTTTTAGAGGGTTATCATCCATTAAAACAATATCAGCCGCCTCGATTGCAGCATCCGAGCCGAATGCTCCCATAGCAATTCCTACGTCTGAACGCATTAGTGCGGGGGCATCGTTTATTCCGTCGCCTAAAAAGGCAAGCTTATATTTGTCGTTGCTTTCTTTTAGCAGTTTTTCTACTATGTAAACCTTATCTTCAGGTAAAAGCTCTGAATAAACCTCATCTATCCCTACTTTTTCTGCGATAGATTCGGCAACGGGCTTTAAGTCTCCTGTAAGCATAACAGTATGTATTATTCCGTGTTTTTTTAAGGCGGAAACTGCTGACAAGGCATCGGGCTTTACTACATCAGAAATCAGAATGTGTCCGGCATAGTTTCCGTCTAACGACACATGAACAGCCGTGCCTGTGTGACTGCAGGGAATGTATTTTACATCCAGCATCTGCATAAGCTTGCTGTTACCGACAGCTACATTAATGTTATCAACTGTAGCAGTTATGCCGTGACCGCTTATTTCGTTAACATCCTTAACGCGAGAGGTATCAAGCTCACACCCATAAGCCGCTTTAAGACTTTTGCTTATAGGATGGTCAGAATAGTATTCGGCTAAAGCCGCATATTCGAGTAGCTTTTTTTCTTCAACGGTGTTATGGTGTATACCAACAACTTCAAAAACACCTTTTGTGATTGTGCCTGTTTTATCAAACACAACACATTTTACTTTAGAAAGAGTTTCTAAATAGTTCGAGCCCTTTATAAGAACACCGCTGTTGCTTGCGCCGCCTATACCTGCAAAAAATCCTAAAGGAATGCTTATCACCAAAGCGCACGGACAGCTGATAACCAAAAATGTTAATGCTCTATATATCCACGAACTCCAATCGGCTGTTGTGCATAAAAACAGTATTCTTATAATTGGCGGAATAAAAGCCAATAAAATAGAGCTGTAGCATACGATAGGAGTGTAGTATTTTGCGAATTTTGAAATGAATTTTTCTGACTTTGATTTTTTAGAAGTTGCATTTTCAACAAGCTCTAATATTTTGGATACGGTTGATTCGGCAAATTCCTTTGTGGTTTTTATTTTTAAAAGACCGCTAAGATTAATACAACCACTTAAAACCTCATCGCCTGATGATACATCTTTAGGCAGACTTTCGCCGGTCAGAGCAGATGTATTTAAAGTGCTGCTTCCGCTTAAAACAATTCCGTCAATGGGGATTTTCTCGCCCGGCTTTACAACTATTGAACTGCCGACTGTTACATCGAATGGGTCAACCTTTATAATTTCGCCGTTTTCGTTCTCAATATGTGCATAATCGGGTCTTATATCCATAAGCTTGCTTATATTTCGGCGACTTTTGCCTACGGCATAGCTTTGAAAAAGCTCACCGACCTGATAAAAAAGCATAACGGCAGCCCCTTCAACATATTCACCGAGGATTATTGCACCTATGGTTGCAACCGCCATTAAAAAGTTTTCGTCAAAAGGTTGTCGGTTTAAAATGCCTTTAAATGCTTTTGTTAAAATATCATATCCTATAATTATGTAAGGAAGTAAATACAGCAATGATTTAAGCATTCCGCAAACAGGCAGAAATGCAAATAACAAAATTAAAAAGGTTGATAGCAGTATTCTTGTTAAAATCTTTTTTTGCTTTTTGCTCATAAAAACTCCTCAATTAAATATAAATTTCAAAATCGTCCTCGATTTTTTTACAGCTTTTGCGTACGTTTTCCATAACAGATTTAATATCTGCTCCCTCTTCAAATTCAACTACCATTTTAAGAGCCATAAAGTTTACAGTTGCGCTTTTTATGCCGGGGGTTTTGTTAGCTAGCTCCTCCATTTTGTTTGCGCAGTTTGCACAGTCTACTTCGATTTTGTATGTACGTGTCATAATATATCCTCCTTAATTAAACTAACAATTGAACAATTGTTCAATTGTTAGTTTAATTATATCTGTAATGCGCTTAAATGTCAATAGAATAGATATATTTTTTGACAAAATTTTTACTGTGCTAAATTGGCATAAATACCTAAGATTTTGCACAATAAAATAAGAAAACGCACATTGATTGAAGATACACTTTTTGATATAATCTATATGTAATAATTTATTTAAGGGAGAGAATAAAATGAAAACAATTAAAGACAAAGAAATTTTAGTAGGTGCAGATTTTGCAGGCTATCCGCTTAAAGAGGCAGTATGCGAACATTTAAGAAATAAAGGCTGGAAGATTACTGACGTAGGTGTTAAAGCAGATTCAGACCCTGATGATACAGACTTAATGTTTCATAGAGTAGGACTTCGTGCAGGTGCTATGATTTCAGAGGGCGAGTTTGAAAGAGCACTCCTGTTCTGCGGAACGGGTATGGGTATTCATATTGCAGCGAGCAAATGCCCGCACGTTCATGCAGGTGTTGTTGAAAGTGTACCTGCGGCTCTTCGTGCCATTACCGGTAACGGTGTAAACGTTTTAGCCATGGGTGCTTTTTACGTTGCTCCTAAAATGGGTTGTGATATTGTAGATGCATATTTAAATGCAGAGCTTGGCTCAGGCTATGAATGGTGGCATAATTTTTATGAATTTCATAAGCTGGCTATCGACGAGCTTGAAGCATTTGATTATGAAGAGTATAAAAAGAACAACTTTAAGGTTAATAAGCTGGGGGATTATCCGCTTAAATTAGAAGTTAAGCCTGACTGATAAAGAGGGGAAAAATATGAAAATAATAGAAAAAATAGCAAATAAATCCAAAAATTTAATGGATGGGGATATTCCTACCATTGCATTTTTAGGTGACAGTGTAACACAGGGTTGCTTTGAGGTATATATGCCTGAGGACAACAACGTAGAAACAGTTTTTGATGCAGAAAATGCATATCATCATAAGGTTGCAAAAATTTTCAGTACCTTATATCCTAACACACCAATAAATATTATAAACGCGGGCATAAGCGGGGATAATGCACGTCATGGATATGAAAGACTAAAAAAAGATGTTTTGCGTTTTAGTCCCGATTTGGTTGTAGTAAGCTTTGGTCTTAACGATGCAACTAACGGTCAGGACGATGGGATTGAGGCATACAAAACGGCATTAAGAAACATTTTTACCGATGTTAAAAATACAGGCAGCGAGGTAATATTTTTAACTGAAAATATGATGAATACATATATTTTCTACGGTATGAAAGATAAGTTTATAAGGGATATTGCCCAGCAGACTATGGATACAGAAAACAGTGGAATGCTTAAAAAATATTTTGAGGCAGCAAAAGAGGTAGCCAAAGAGTGTGGTGTGCCTGTGTGCGACGTGTATTCAAAATGGAGAACATTAGCACAAAACGGTGTTGATACAACTGCGCTTTTATCAAACGATATTAATCATCCTACAAGAAAAATGAACTGGTTATTTGCTTATTCGTTAGTAGAAACTATGATGACAAATTAAGGAGACAAAGTTATGATGGATATATTCAGAAAATACGGTGCAAAAGCAATATGGGCAGATGAAAAAGAAATGGTAAACCGCCATGTTAAATTCCAGACAGAACTGGTTGTTGATGAGATTCGCCCAACAAAATTTTATATTTGTTCAGAAACCAGATACGAGCTTTATATAAACGGAAATTTAGCAGGCTTCGGTCAGTACGATGATTTTCCTGATAATAAGGTTTATGATACCTGCGACATTACCGAATTTTTGAAAAAAGGCTCAAACCTTGTGTCGATTTTGGCATATTCTGTCGGAACCAATATGCCGTCTATGCACTTAAAGGGTCTTTCTATGCTTATATTTGCGGCGGTAGACGAAAACGGTACGGTTTTAATAAGTGATGAAAACGTAAAATGTGCCGAAGCAAAAGAGTTTGTGTCGGGCGATAAAATTGAACGCATTTGCTCAGAGCGTATGTTCAATTTCGGTTTTGATTTACGCAACGATGATTTATGGAAAGAAAATAAGGTAAGTGATTCGTGGCAAAATGCAATCGTGCGTGACGATTCTGCTATCAACTATTGCGAAAGATCTGTAAAGGAATTAACATTAACAGGCAAAAGCTATGGCGAAATTATTGCGCAGGGTGAGTTTGAATACACAAAGGGCGATACAGTTGCTCAGAAAATGCAATATTCATCTATGGCTCATCGCGATAAAGCCGAAGTCTTAGACATTAAAGAGGATGCTTGCGGCATTTTAAAAGACAATGTGTATTGGATATCTGACTTGGGTGAAGAGGTTGTAGGCTTTATAACCTTAGATATCGAGGCAGAAGACGGTGCCGTTTTGGATATCGGCATAGGTGAGCATCTGGCAGATATGCGGGTACGTACTTATGTTGGTGAGCGTAACTATGCATTCAGATGCATCTGCCGCGAGGGTAGACAAAAAATCAGCTTTTATATACAGCGTTTAGCTTTAAGATATTTGCAGTTTTTCGCGCACAGCGGAATTAAAAAAGTCTATTCTGCGGGAATACATAAAACAGAGTATCCGTTAGAGTTTGAGGGACAGCTCTCGATGAGTGACAGACTGTTTAACAAAATTTATAAGGTAAGTGAAAATACACTTAAATGCTGTATGCACGACCATTATGAAGATTGCCCCGAAAGAGAGCAGTCACTTTATGCTATGGACAGCCGAAATCAAATGCTGTTTGGCTACTACGCATTCGGTGAAACAAAAATGCCGCGTGCAAGTCTCAAGCTTTTGGCAGACGGACAGCTTCCTAGTGGTCTTTTAGAGATTACCGCCCCGTCAAGATGCAGATTTACAATCCCTGCATTTTCGCTTGCGTGGATTATGGCAGTTAAAGAGTATGTAATGTTTAGCGGAGATAAAGATTTCGGCATAAGTATGGTTAAAACAGCAAGAACAATACTTGACTATTTTGTTCGCAATATGAAAGATGGTCTTATTCCGCATTCTAACGAAAGTGAAATCTGGAACTTTTATGAGTGGACAGATAAAATGGATAACTTAGAAGTCGATTCAGGCTCAGAATTTGATGCTCCCATAAATGCATTTTTTGCTTTAGGTCTTAAAGAATATAAGCAGTTATGTGAGTGGGCAGACGCAAAAGAAGAAATTAAATGGGCTGACGAAGTTTATAATAAGGTTTCATCCGTATTCCACAAAACCTTCTATTGTGAGGATAAACAGGCATACCGTACATATATCGGAAGCGGCGAGCCGCATTTTGCGCAGCTCACTCAGGCGTGGGCGCTCTTATCAGGATTGGTGCCCGATGAATTGAATTCTAAAATAAGAGAGCATCTTACATCAAAGGATTTTGTGGAAATCAGTCTTAGCTATTCCGGCTTTAAGTATGATGCACTGATGCAAGAGCCTGAAAAATACAGCGACTATGTTCTTTCAGATATCGAAGAGCAATGGGGATATATGCTCTATAATGGCGCAACTACATTCTGGGAAACTATTTTAGGTGAGGCTGACTTTGACGGTGCAGGAAGCTTATGTCATGGCTGGTCTGCCGTTCCGATTTACATTTTCTGGAGATATATTGTTGGTATTTACCCCAAAGCTCCAGGATTTATCGAAATAGAAAACAATCCTGTTTGCAAGGGTGTTGTTAGAGCAGAGGGTGTGCTTAAAACTCCTCAGGGTATTTTAAATATCAAAACGGATGGCAAAGTTACTACAATAAGTAAAGGAGATATTTAATGCAAACAGATATTTTCAGAAAATTTGGCGCAAAAGCTATATGGGCAGATAACGAAGCGTTGCCTAACAGATATTTGCGTTTTCAAGGCAGCTTTGATGCTGAAAGTGGCAAAAAAGCAATGTTTTATATCTGTACGGATACGAAATATGAGCTTTATATAAACGGAAATTTGGCTGCTTTCGGACAATACGAGGATTTCCCACAAAAAAAGATATATGACGAGGTAGATATCAGCGATTATATTAAAGACGGCAAAAATCTGGTGTCTGTTTTGGCATATTCTCAGGGCGAGGATTCGATGCAGCATATGTGCGGTCTGCCTATGGTAATTTTTGCGGCGGTATCAACTGATAAGGCTCTGTTTGTCAGCAATGAAAATATAAAGTGCGCAGATAGTACCGAATTTATAGGCGGAGAGTTTGAAAAAATAACTCCTCAGCGTTCGTTTAATTTTGGATTTAATTTAAAAAATGATGATGGCTGGAGAGAAAATAATGTAAGTGGCGACTGGCAGAATGCAGTTATATGTGATGACTCTGGCATAGCATACTTACCAAGACCAATAAAAATGCTAAAACTTTTAGGAACAAAGTGCGGTAAAATCATCACTCAGGGCGAATTCTGTTACGGTGATGGCAATACGGTTGCCGAAAAAATGCAAAAAGCTAAAATGGCATACCGCGATAAAAGCGAGATTTTTAAAATAAGTGATGAAAAAACAGATATTTTAAAAGACAACGCATATTGGATTGTCGATTTGGGTGAAGAAACAGCAGGCTATATAACCTTGGATATTGAGGCGCAAGACGGCGCAGTTTTAGATATTGCAATTGGTGAACATTTAGCCGATATGCGTGTGCGCTCTTATATTGGCGGCAGAAATTATGCGTTTAGCTGCACTTGCCGTGAGGGCAGACAAAAAATCAGCTTTTACGTTAAAAGACTTGCTGGCAGATATTTGCAGATTTTTGCACACGGCGGTATACGTTCGGTATACAAAGCAGGACTTTGTGAGGTAGAGTATCCGATTTCGTTTGAGAATAAATTTATCTCAAGCGACCGTTTGTTTAACAAAATTTATTCGGTTTGCTTGCGCACATTAAAGCTGTGTATGCATGAGCATTACGAGGATTGTCCACAGCGCGAGCTTGCTCTTTACGGAATGGATAGCCGAAATCAAATGCTTTGCGGATACTATGCTTTTGGGGAGACGGCTATGCCCCGTGCATCACTAGAGCTTTTGGCACAAAGTCAGCTAAAAAGCGGTCTTTTAGAAATTACAGCACCTGCTAAATTTCCATTTACAATCCCGTCATTTTCGCTTGCGTGGATAATAGCACTTAAAGAATATGTTTTATTCACAGATGATAAAGAGTTTGGCGAAAATATGCTTAAAACTGCAAGAAAAGTTCTTGATTATTTTGCAGACAATATGAAAGACGGATTGGTAATTCATTCAAAAGACAGCACAATATGGAACTTTTATGAGTGGACGGATAAAATGGATAATGAAAATATAGATTCAGACTCAGAATTTGATGCTCCTATAAATGCACTTTTTGCAATGGCACTTAAAGAATATAAGCAGCTTTGCATGTGGGCAGATGAAAAAGAAGAAATTGAATGGGCGGATGAAATTTATAATAAAATATTATCTGTATTCCACAAAACGTTCTACTGTGATAATATGCAGGCATACCAAACATATATTGGAAAAGATGAACCACATTTTGCACAGCTTACACAAGCCTGGGCACTGCTTTCTGGCTTGGTTCCTGATGATTGCGAAAAAGCAGTCAGAGAAAAGCTTATCTCAAATGACCTTGTCGAAATAAGTCTTAGCTACACTGCGTTTAAGTATGATGCACTGATGCAGGAGCCTGAAAAATATATTAACATTGTGCTGGATGATATCGAAAGTCAATGGGGATACATGCTTTATAGCGGTGCTACAACCTTTTGGGAAACTATTTTGGGTGAGGCAGATTTTGGCGGAGCAGGCAGTCTTTGTCACGGCTGGTCTGCAGTCCCTGTTTATGTTTTCTGGAGATATGTTTTAGGGGTTTATCCAACCTTGCCCGGTGTTATCGAGCAGGTTAAAAACATAAATACTTCGGATATTCTTGAAATAGAGGCAGAGCTTAAAACACCGCAAGGTATTTTAAAAGTAGATAATAAATAATAAAAAAGGAGCTGTAGCAAAATGAAATTCATTTTGCTACAGCTCCTTTGGGCTGGACGGAAAATAGCGCAGTACTCCTTTGGAGTATCATCGGGCACTAAGAGCAAAGCTACGTTTGCACTTGCTTTGTCAAAGTGCCCAGTGTT
>JAZOBB010000038.1:0-28673 GCA_045595745.1 Clostridia bacterium
GGAACCTGGCAAATGGTTTTTACACTGTCAAGCAGGTCGTGCTTTTCAGCTGCACTTATTGAAAAATGAAAAAATATTTTTTCTAAGTGTGTGCATCCGTATGAAGCTATGCATCCTGCGGGAATGAGATAGGCATTTCCAACGGTTAATTCTGTTAATTTACCATTGCATTTTAAATAACCTTTTCCATCTTTTATATAATAAAGACGAGAAAAATTGTTACACACTCCATCATTTTTCCGCCGTTCGTCAAGAAAAACGTGCGAGCTGTAATAAACCTCCATATTAAGATTGTTTAGAGTAGTTGTTCTAATTTTTTCGCGCAAACGGATGCCGTTTTTTTCGTTTTCGTTCATAACAAAACTCCATATCTAATATTTTATTTATTTGCTGAACAATAGTATTTATTGAATTTTAATGTTGAAAAAGTACATATATATAATATCAAAAAACGAAAAAAAGTCAAGGGGGGCAAAAAGCTCCCCCTTTTAAAAAATAGTAGTCTTTCTTTGAGCGGCAATAGTTTAGACAGTTCCGGTAACTCTTAATACACTTACTCCCGGAGTAACCTCCCACACACCTGTTACAGGATTCTGTTCATACGTTGCAGCAGGAACAGTAATCTGACCTGGATTGGTAGCAAATTCACCTGTCGCTGCGTTATAGGTGTAGTTTGCAGGGTCGGTCCAAACGACATCATTAAAGGTAACTGTAATCGGATTAAGAATCGGATTAAAGGTATCGGTAACAATAGCGTTATCGGTTGCAATGATAGGAGTGTTACCTGTGTTCTGAATTACAAAGGTATAGGTTAAGGTTCCGTTTTCTGCTACAGATTCAGGTGAAAGCGACTTGGTTATTGTCAAAAGAGCATCACCGTTGGAATTTATAGTTTCTTCTACAATGATAGGTGTAGAAATACCGCCTCCGCTGATTGTAGCGGTGTTGGTAATAGTTCCGTCTGCGCCTGCAGGAGCAAATTCGTTTGCGCGGGCCTGATAAATAATTAATGCATTTCCACCTGATGGAACGGTTATTCCGCTAAATACAAGCGGGGGGCCGGCTACAACGGCTGGGTCAGCCTGTGGCACACCGTCTATAAAATAGCTGACGGAGTCAGCAATATACTCAAGAGGAACAAGGGAAGAAGTTCCAAACTCGTATGCGCCGAGATTGTCAGAAACAGTAAGCCCTGTAAATGGTGCCGTACCGCTGTTTACGATACTTATTACATAGGTTACCACATCATCAGGTCGATAGTTTTTGCTGATTGCGGTTTTGGTAGCAGAAAGGACATCAACAAGTTCGCCTGTAACAATATTTGAATTTGTTACATTGCCATTATAAGAAAGAGTTGCCTGATTGTAAAATGTTGGCATTTTTAAGCCTCCTTTAAATTAAGGGATTCCCTTTAATATATCATATGAGGAGGGGATTAAAAATGACACTCGATATATAGTATTTTTAATAAAAAAGAAAGTTTAAAAAAATAATAAAAAAATGTTGACAACACATAAATACTGTGCTATAATATTGCTTGTTGGTTAAGGAAAACTTAATATTTGCTGGTGTAGCTCAATTGGCAGAGCAGCTGATTTGTAATCAGCAGGTTGCGGGTTCAAGTCCCATCACCAGCTCCAAAAAACAGATAATACCGTAAGGTGTTGTCTGTTTTTTATATTGGCAGGGACTTGAACCCTAAGAGGGTTATTGACACCATTTTTCTTTTTTGTTATACTATTTAGCGGCCTTTTAATATATAAATTCTGAGGTGTAATATGTCTAACTATAAAAAATTAACCTTTGGCGCAGGTCTAAAAGACGGAATACCAATTGCGCTTGGCTATCTGTCCGTTTCGTTTGCGTTTGGTATGAGTGCGGTTTCTAAAGGCTTTCCTCTGTGGTCACCGATTGTAATATCACTTACCAACTTTACCGGAACAGGTCAGTTTGTTGGTGTTGACTTAATGGCGGCAGGTGCCGGACTTTTAGAGATTGCGTTTACATTAATTATTATAAATTTGCGCTATCTTTTAATGTCGCTATCACTTTCGCAAAGACTTGTGCCGAATATGAGCTTATTAAAACGCTTAGCAATTGCCTTTGGCAATACAGACGAGATTTTTGCGGTTTCTATGCAACAGCACGATTTACTTAATCATAAATATATGTTCGGACTTATATTAAGCTCGTTTTCTGGCTGGGTAGGCGGAACGGTTTTAGGGGCATGTGCCAGCAATTTACTTCCGTCAGTTCTTTGCGCTGCTATGGGAATAGCTGTTTATTCGATGTTTATAGCGATAATTGTGCCGCCTGCAAGAAAATATTGGTCGGTATTGCAAATTGTAGCTATTGCGATAGGTTTAAGTTGTGTGTTTTATTGGATACCGCCGTTTAACAAACTGTCAAGCGGTTGGGCAATTATTATTTGCGGTGTTATTTCTTCGGCATACGGTGCATATCGTTTTCCGCTAAAAAGCGACAATTTAGAGGAGGGTGTGCGAAATGAAAACTGAAATGTTAATTATTTCGATTTTGGTAATGGCAACAGTTACATATCTTCCCAGAGTGCTGCCACTTGCACTGTTTAAACGAAAAATTCAAAATCCGTTTGTTCGCTCGTTCTTGCTTTATATGCCTTACGGAATACTGGCGGCAATGATTTTTCCCGCTGTATTTTTCTCTACCAACAGTATTATTTCAGCAACGTGCGGAGCGGTTATATCGCTGATTTTAGCATGGAACAAACGTGGACTTTTAACAGTTGCCATCGGCGGAACGGTTGCGGTTTTGGTTGCAGAATGGGTTTTGATGTTGGTTAAATAAAAAAGATTGTCGTACGACAATCTTTTTTTATTTGTTAATCCATAGGATACACAAGTCCGACTTGTTTTCTTATTAAATCCATTTGCTCAATCATTTTAATACTTTCATCTAGCGGCAGGGTTTCGCTTTGGATTTTTTCGCTATTTATGCAACTGCATACCTCGTGGATTTCACCTTCAAAGCCGTTTCCATCGTAGGGGAGCAACAACGTTTTTTCTTCGCCATTTTTGCGAATAACGAGCTTATCAGCTTGATAGAACTCGGGTATGTATATTGAGCCTTTTGTTCCGTAAATATATGCATCGGCAGGTTTTTCAAGTTTTATGGCGGAAGACAAGGCTGCTATCGCACCGCTTTTATATTTTAAAAGCATTTGGGTGTGCAGGTCAACTCCGCCCTCAATATTTGCAAAAGCTGATATAGATTCTGGGCTGTTGCCAAAAACAACCGATGCTAAATGCAAAGCATAAACACCTACATCCAAAAGAGAACCGCCTGCTAACTCATTTTTAAAAAGCTTGGGGTCTTCATCGCATTTGATAGAGTAGCAAAAATCAGCATTCAACCCCATAACTTCGCCTATTTCGCCACAGTCTATCATGGCTTTAGCCTCTTTAATCGCAGGCAAAAATCTTGTCCACATAGCCTCCATTAAAAACACACCGTTTTTTTCGGCGCAGGCTTTTAATTCTTTTGCCTGCGCGGCATTTACGCACAGAGGTTTTTCGCAAAGCACGTGCTTTTTTGCATTTAAAAATATTTCTGCACAGGATTTATGAAAAGGATGCGCGGTTGCAATATATACTGCATCTATTAACGGTGATGCAGCCATTTCTTCGTAGCTTGAAAAGACATTTGGTATGTTAAATTTAGAAGCAAATTTTTCTGCTCGTTCAGATGAACGTGAGGCTACAGCTATAAGCTCTGCCTCTCCTACATTACCTACTGCCTCAGCAAATTTATGTGCAATAACACCGGGACCTGCAATTCCCCATCTTATTTTACTCAATTAGCTCCACTTCTTTCATAACAATTTTAACACAGGCACATTTTATCATATATTTTAATTGTTTACAATATTTTTTAATAAAACATCAAAATTTAGACAATGTGACAGTTGCTTTTTTTGTGATTTAGTACTATAATAATATTATCTATGTTATAAAGGGGTGATAGCTTGTTTAATTTTATCAAAGAAGAGGTGCGTGCAATTAAAGAGCGCGACCCTGCCGCAAGAAATGCTTTCGAAATTATTTTTATGTATTCGGGGTTTCATGCAGTCTGTTGGCACAAGCTGTCACATTGGCTTTACGTTCATAAAAGATATTCTTTAGCGAGATATGTTTCGCAGAGCTGCCGTTTTTGGACGGGAATTGAAATACATCCCGGTGCAAAAATAGGAAAAGGTCTTTTTATTGACCACGGTATGGGGGTTGTTATTGGCGAAACTACCGAGATTGGCGATAATGTTACCATATATCAGGGGGTAACTCTAGGCGGTACGGGTAAAGAAACCGGAAAACGACATCCGACCATAGGTAATAATGTTATGATTGGTTGTGGAGCAAAGGTTTTAGGTCCGTTTTATGTGGGCGATAATTCGAAAATTGCCTCTAATGCAGTCGTTCTAAGTGAAGTTCCTGCAAACTCTACCTGCGTAGGTGTTCCTGCAAGAGTTGTTAAAATAAATGACCAGAGGGTAGGACCGCAAGACCTTGACCAGATTCACGTTCCTGACCCGGTTGCACAACAGCTTGGCACTATGGAAGAACGCATTGCACAGCTTGAAAAAATGTTACAGAAAGTTGAGGAAAAGTAATATGAAAATATATAATACTCTTACAAGACAAAAAGAAGATTTTAAACCGATAGAAGAGGGAAAGGTACGTATGTATTCGTGCGGACCAACTGTTTATAACTATTTTCATATCGGAAACGCACGTCCGTTTATTATTTTTGACACACTGCGCCGTTATCTTGAATATTCGGGCTATGATGTTAAATTTGTTCAGAATTTTACTGATATCGACGATAAAATGATTAACAAGGCAAACGAACTCGGAATCACAGTAAAAGAGCTTGCTGACCAATATATTGCAGAGTATTTTACAGATGCTGAGGGACTAAATATAGGCAAGGCTACGGTTCATCCTAAGGCTACTGAAAATATTGAGGCTATTTTAGCAATTATTGAAAAGCTTGTTAATAAAGGCTATGCATATGAAACTTCTGACGGTGTGTATTTTGATACACGTAAGTTTAATGAATACGGCAAACTCTCAAAGCAACCGTTAGAGGACTTAGAAGCGGGCGCAAGAATTGATGTTGACGAGGGTAAAAAGCATCCTGCTGACTTTGCTTTGTGGAAAAAGAAAAAAGAGGGCGAGCCGTTCTGGGCAAGTGCATGGGGCGATGGACGTCCCGGTTGGCACATTGAGTGCTCTGCTATGGTTAATAAATATCTTGGCGAATCAATCGACATTCATTCGGGTGGTCAGGATTTAATCTTCCCCCACCACGAAAACGAAATCGCACAGAGCGAAGCAGCTAACGGAAAGCCGTTTGCGCGTTACTGGATGCATAACGGATATATAAATGTTGACAATGAGAAAATGTCAAAATCAAAGGGCAACTTCTTTACTGTTCGTGATGTTTCGAAAAAGTACGATTACGAGGTTATTCGTTTCTTTATGCTATCAGCACATTACAGAAGTGCAATTAACTTCTCTGACGAGCTTTTAGCGCAGTCAAAGGCAGGTCTTGACCGTCTTTATAACTGCTTATATAATCTTGATTTTATTGCAAGTAAGGCAAAAAAAGCAGAGCTTTCATCTGATGAGCAAAAAGTGTTGGAAGAAATATTTAAGCACAAAGAGCAGTTTAAAGCGGCTATGGATGACGACTTAAATACCGCCGATGCAATCGCTGCATTATTTGATTTGGCAAGAGCAATTAACTCAAACGTTAGTGCTGATTCATCGCCTGAATTAATTGCTAAAAGCGCAGAGCTTTTGCGTGAGCTTGGTGCAGTATTAGGAATATTTACTAAAACTCAGGAAGATACATTAAGCGACGAGGCTAAGGCTTTGATTGAAAAGCGCAAACAGGCACGTGCTGACAAAGACTGGGCACTTGCTGACAGCATCCGTGATGAGTTAAAAGAAATGGGCATTGAGCTTGAAGACACCCGTCAGGGAGTTAAAGTTCATATTATTTCAAAGGCTTAATCTGAAAGGCAGGATTTGATATATGTATATATCTGACATTGTGCCTGAAGGGCTTTCTGTTTCGCCTCGTGAATATTCGCCTTTGGCATTAGCTTTTATTGGTGATGCAGTGTATGAGGTTTATGTTCGTGCCAGAATTTTAGCCGAAGCCAACACAAGTGCAAATGCCTTGCATAAAAAAGCAATCGCCTATGTAAAGGCAGGAGCACAGGCAGTAGCGGCTAAAAAAATGATGGATACCTTGTCTGATGACGAGCTTGCGGCATTTAAGCGCGGTAGGAATGCAAAATCTGCAACCGTTCCTAAAAACGCAGATGTAACTGACTATCGCTATGCAACAGCACTCGAGGCATTGTTTGGTTATTTGTATCTTTCTGGCGAAAATGAGCTTTTAAATAAAAGAATGCAAGAGGCATTCGAACTGACAGTTAAAGAAAGTTAATAATTTTTACAATATATAAGCAAAGGGGATTGTATTTGTGGATAACAAAAGAGCAATTGAACTTAAAATCATTGCAAACCGCATACGCAAAGACGCACTTACAGCTGTATACAGCGCGTCTGCCGGACATCCGGGAGGTTCGTTGTCAATAGCTGACGTTTTAGCGGTGCTTTACTTTGAGGTAATGAATGTAGACCCTAAAAATCCGTCAGACCCTGACCGTGACCGTTTTGTACTGTCTAAGGGTCATGCTGCACCGGCTCTTTACGGTGTACTCGCTGAGCGTGGATATTTTCCGGTCGAGGATATGACAACATTCAGAAAAATCGGCAGCTATCTTCAGGGTCATCCTGATATGAAGGGTGTACCGGGTGTAGATATGTCTACAGGTTCGTTAGGTCAGGGCATATGCGCTGCAAACGGAATGGCGTTAGCGGCTAAGATAGATAAAAAGGATTACCGCGTTTATACCATCTTAGGCGACGGTGAGCTTGAAGAAGGTCAGGTATGGGAGGCAGCAATGTATGCTCCGCACTATAAGCTTGATAACCTGACTGCGTTTGTTGACTTTAACGGTCTTCAGATTGATGGAGATATAGCTGAGGTTATGTCACCTCTTCCGATTGATAAAAAGTTCGAAGCATTTGGTTGGAACGTTATGGTTGTAGATGCACACGATATAATTAAGCTCTACGAGGCGATTTGTGAGGCTAAAACTGTTAAGGGTAAGCCAACGATGATTATTTTAAAGAGCATTAAGGGCAAGGGTGTTTCGTTTATGGAAAACAATCCTGCATGGCATGGAAGTGCTCCTAACGAAGAGCAGTACAATCAGGCTATCTCAGAGCTTGATGCACAGATAAAAGAGCTGGAGGTGCAGTTAAATGGGTAAGGTAGCAACGCGTGAGGCTTATGGTCTTGCTTTAGCTGAATTTGGTGATACATACGATTTTGTTGTTTTAGATGCAGATCTTTCAAAATCTACAAAAACAGATACATTTAAGAAAAAATTTCCCGAAAGATTCTTTAATACAGGAATCGCAGAGGCAAATATGATGTCTACTGCGGCGGGACTGGCTGCTTGCGGAAAAACTGTATTTGCAAGCTCGTTTGCAATGTTTGCGGCAGGCAGAGCCTTTGAGCAGATTCGTAACTCTATCTGCTATCCTAAGCTTAATGTAAAAATCGGTGCAACTCATGCCGGAATTTCTGTCGGTGAGGACGGTGCGACCCATCAGTGCTTAGAGGATATTGCTTTAATGCGTTCTCTTCCGAATATGACAATTATTAATCCTGCCGATGCAACAGAAGCTATTTGTGCAGTAGAGGCAGCGTTAAAGCATGACGGACCAGTATATTTAAGATTTGGTCGTTTAGCTGTTCCGGAAATGTTTGAACGTTCAAGCTACAAGTTTGAGCTTGGTAAGGGAGTAGAATTAAAAGACGGAAAAGATGTTACAATCGTAGCAACCGGCTTGATGGTTCCCGAGGCATTAGAGGCGCAGACAATCCTTTCAGAGAAAGGAATAAGTGCACGTGTTATAAATATTCATACGATAAAACCGATTGACCGAGATATTTTAGTTAAAGCGGCAAAAGAGACAGGTGCAATCGTAACTGCCGAAGAACATAGTGTAATCGGTGGCTTAGGCAGCGCAGTTGCAGAGGTGCTGTGTGAAGAATGCCCTGTTCCGATGAGAAGAGTAGGTACACAGGATAAGTTCGGACAGTCAGGAAAACCTGCACCGCTTCTTGAAATGTACGGCTTGACCGCGGCTAATATTGCAAAGCAGGCTGAAGAAGTAATAAAGTTAAAAAAATAAAAGATATTATTAAAAAAGCAGTAAAAACAAAGTTTTTACTGCTTTTTTTGTTTAGAGATATGAGTCTCTTTGCGCTCTGGACAATTTTAACATTCCTTATTTATTCTGTTCATTTACCATATCAACATACTTAACTAATTCTTCTACCATCTCGTCAGCAACAAGCTTTCCTAATTCAGGAGTTGCAAGTTCAGGGAAGCCCATAACTCCGACCTCAATTTCAGGTCTCTGGAAGATTTCTTCAACGATATAAGGATGCTCAATCTTTTTATGGCTTGTTGCATACCAGTCAGGGTCAGTACGCATCATTTTTGCTGAATATGGGTCATCTATGCACACATCATCCTGAACCAAGTCGGGTCTCCAGTGCATCATTAAAGCGGTTTCTACCTGACCTGCGTGAATATCACGCTCCGGCAGCTGATTAAACAAATCAAGCCAGGTCTGCGAAAGCTCGAAGCATTCAATCATTGAAATAGTAACTTCTTTAGCAACCTTTTTATCACGTCTTAACAGCATCTGAAGAGCACTTTTAACTGCTATGGTGTTGTCTGTTCCGCCGTGACCTAAGAAAATGATAACATTTTTAAATCCTGTGCGTATGAACTCTGAACATATTTCGGTAAGATATGTAGCAAATACATTAGGATTAATGTTAATTGTACCTGTTAATTCACCGCCCGAAAATGAATAGTTAACCGACGGTGCTACGACTGCATTTAAGCGGTCGCCAGCCTGAATAAGCGGCTGAACTGCCATATGAATATCAGTAGTGAGTGGCAGATGATAACCGTGTTGTTCAACAATAGCAACGGGAATTATTATAGTTTTGCAGGTTTTAAGTGTTTCTTTAAGATCACGAACACTCATTTCGTTAAGAAAATATGCCATAATTATTATCCTTTTAACATTATAATTTATATCAAAATAATATCACAACAGGCATATATTGTCAATAAACAGATTTTAATAAATCACTACAAATTTTATTAGTTTATTGCCTTTTTTATACCTTCTAAAGCCAGCTCAACAGAACGAGCACCCTCTGCTAAAGAAGCAATATTCGGAAGTGACGGATTTTCTAAAAGCTCAACAAAATATTTAAGCTCGTTATAATATCCGCCAAGGCTTGAAATGTTGCCACTGCCTGCTGTTCCTATATCGGCCTTTGAAAGCTCAGGAGTAAATTTTCCACCATCGGCAGGATAAACAATAAACTCACCAAGTGCAGAATCGTGATATACGGTTGCTTTTTCAAATCTTACGCAAAATGCCATAGAAAATCTGAAATCAGCAGGATAGCTCCAGCAGCCTTCTGCATTTAAAACAGCATCGTCATAGATGTACGAGGTCATCATATATTCGGTAAGACCTTCTTTTTCTTCTAAACCAACGGCTTTAACTTCTTTAGGCTCGCCCATTAAGTATCTTATAAAGTCAATATCGTGAATGTGAAGGTCTAAAGCCATACCACCGCTTTTTTCAGCATCGTGGAGCCAATTTTCCCAAGCCCATTCAGGACGTGGAGAAAGTCTTTTAAACGAACCGCTTATAAGCTTTCCGTAAGTGCCTTTTTCTTTTACGTCTTTGAGCCAAGCGTATTCATCCCAGAAACGAATAACCTGACCAACCTGAACGATTTTTCCGGTCTCTTTCTGAACCTTTAAAAGATTTTCTGCTTCTTCATTGCTACGGCAAAGAGGCTTTTCAACAAATACGTGACGGTCGTTTTTCATTGCCATTACAGCATATTTTTCGTGAAGATATGTAGGCAGGCAAATATCAACGAAGTCAACATTTTCTGCTTTAATTAAATCTTCGCCGTCAGCATATATTTTAGCACCGAACATATCGGCAAGCTCTTTTGCCTTGTCATTTCTTATGTCTGCAACTGCAACAACCTCTACTTTATCAGAAAGAGCCTTATAGCAATTTGCATGCATTGTACCCATATATCCGCAACCGATTAAACCAACTTTTAACATAATAAATCAATCCTTTCTTAAGCTCTTTTCAAAATTTTATCCATAGAATTTGATGTGTTATACAAAATTGTTTCAGGATAAAGTGCATACGGCGGCAACATTTCAGCAGTTACCCAACCGTCATATCCAACGTCATCTAAAGCCTTTTTAACAGCTACATAGTCAACGTTTCCTGCCAAAAGGTCAACAAAACCGCTTAGTGTACCAACATCACGTCTGTAATCTTTAAAGTGTACTTTTTTAATTCTTTTATTTAAAATTTTAATCCAATGCTCAGGATATCCGCTGTATAAAACATTACCCACATCAAAATACGAGCAAACATAGGGAGAATTTACCTTGTCAAGCAAATCGCGCATCTCGAGTGGTGAAAGCAAAAACTTGTTCCATACGTTTTCAATACAAAGCTCTACCTTAAATTTTTCAGCAATCGGTGCAAGCTCTTTTAAAGCAGCTAAGCAACGGTCGTAAGCAACATCGTATTCAACAACTTCGCTACCGGGTTCAAAATCAACGCCAACAGCACCGGGAACAACCAAAATACTCTGGCATCCCAACCATGATGCAACTTCTAATTGTTTTTTGGTAATTTCAATTGCTTCGCGTCTTACCTCTTCGCTGCTTGCGGTGTAGTTTTTCTGCCAGTATAATCCGCAAGCCACACTATAAAGCTCAATGCCTGCATCTTTTGCATACTGCTTAACTTTTTCAATATCCTCTTTAGTAGATTTTAAACTAACTTCACCCTCTGTGTCAAGTGCAACTTCAACACCCTCAAATCCTGCATCTTTGGCAAGCTCAAAGCATTTTTTTAAGCTCGGCTCTGCAAAAGACCATATGCTTATACCTTTTTTCATAGTTTTTACCTCCTTGATTTTTTGTTAATTTTATGATAAAATAAATTCACAATATTATGAATACATTTTTTTATTCTGAAAGTATAATTTTGTAAACGGGATGGTTATATGAAATTAAATTATGTAAAACATAAAATTGCTAATTTAATAAGCATAAACAAGATTGTGACGATACATTATTACGAGCTTGATAAAAGCTTTAGCTTTGACGGTGAAAGTCACAATTTTTGGGAAATGGTGTATGTTGATGCGGGTCAGGTTGAAATAAGCGCAGACGGCCGTGAATATTGCTTAAAACAGGGCGATATAGCCTTTCACAAGCCTAATGAGTTTCACACAATTAAAGCAGACGGAAAGACTGCGGCTAATGTTTTTGTAATATCGTTTGTGTGTTCATCAGAGGCGATAAAGTTCTTTAAAAACAAGGTAATGGCTGTGCCGGCAAAACTAAAAAAGCATATATCTACAATCATTGAAGAAAGCGAACAGTCGTTTAATCTTATGTCGGTAAGCGAAGTAAAACTTCAGATGAAAGCAGATTCGCCGATTGGCGGACAACAAATGATAAGAACACACTTAGAGCAGTTTTTAATTATGCTTATAAGAAGTGAGCAAAAAGCAGACGGTATCAGAATCTTTCCAACTAAAGAGAGTATGGAAAATCATCTGGTCGGTCAGATGATTCAGATGATTGATGACAGCATTTACGGAAGAATATCGGTTGAAGAAATATGTGCAGAGTTAAATTATTCAAGAGCATATCTTTCGAAAATATTTAAAGCATCATCTGGATATACGATTTTAGAATACACCCTCTTGCGCAAGATTCAAGAGGCGAAAAAATTAATACGTGAAGATACTTATAATTTTTCTCAAATATCGGATAAACTTGATTTTGATAATCCGCACTATTTTTCAAGAGTGTTTAAAAGAATTGCCAATATGACGCCGAGCGAATATAAAAAATCGGTTAAAAATCCTTAAATCCCTAACTTAAAAGGTTTTTTGAAAAATTTTACTTTCTTTTTTTATAAAAATTCTGTATAATATATATAGATTGGCGGTGATGTGGTGGAAGATGCATTTAAAAGAACAGAGCGGCTTTTAGGAAGTGCTGCAATGGATAAACTTAAAAACTCTGACATTTTGTTGTTTGGAGTAGGCGGAGTAGGCAGCTTTGTTGCAGAAGCTTTGGTTCGTTCAGGGGTTGGTAATCTTACTATAGTTGATAATGATGTAGTGTGCGTGACGAATATAAACCGCCAGATTCACGCAACGGTGCACACAGTTGGCAGACCGAAAACTACAGTTATGAAAGAGCGGCTTTTATCAATTAATCCGGAGTGTAATGTACGCACAATTGAGCATTTTTATCTTCCCGATGACGATGGCGGAATAATTACAGACCAATACGATTATATAATAGATGCAATAGATACTGTAAGTGCAAAAATTGATATTGTAATAAAAGCTCAGGCTCTAAGCATCCCGATTATAAGCTGTATGGGAACAGGCAATAAGCTACATCCCGAGCAGCTTGAGCTTTCAGATATTTTCGAAACTTCGGTATGCCCGTTGTGCAGAGTAATGAGAAATGAACTTAAAAAACGAGGCATTAAAAAACTTCGGGTGGTATATTCTAAAGAACAGCCAATAGTACCTAAATATAACGAAGAACAAGAAGAGAGCAGAAAAAGAGCACCGGGCAGTACGGCTTTTGTACCGTCTGCGGCAGGTCTTATTATTGCCTCGGAGGTGGTCAACAATCTTACGCAAGACTGTAGATAGCTTGCTTTAATAAACAATCAGGAGGAAAGTATGGAACAAAATTTTACCGAACAAAACATAACGCACGCACTTGAAAAAAACTATATGCCGTATGCAATGAGTGTTATAATTTCGCGTGCTATTCCTGAAATAGACGGATTTAAGCCGTCGCACCGAAAACTGCTTTATACAATGTATAAAATGAATCTTCTTACTGGCAACCGCACAAAATCGTCAAATGTTGTGGGACAGACGATGAAATTAAATCCTCACGGAGATATGGCGATTTATGAAACAATGGTGCGTTTAACGCGCGGTAACGGTGCACTTTTGCATCCGCTGGTTGATTCAAAGGGAAACTTTGGTATGCAGCAGTCGCGCGATATGGCATTTGCTGCACCGCGATATACTGAGGTCAAGCTCGATTCAATCTGTAGTGAAATTTTCAGCGATATTGATAAAAATACGGTTGATTTTACAGATAACTATGATGGCACAATGAAAGAGCCGACTCTTTTGCCAACAACATTTCCTAATATTTTGGTTAATCCCAATCAGGGTATTGCGGTAGGTATGGCATCTAACATTTGTAGCTTTAATTTAAACGAAATATGTAATACTACAATAGCATACTTAAAAGACCCCGAATGCGAGCTTAAAAGAACACTTATAGCTCCTGATTTTTCTACCGGTGCACAGCTTATTTACAAAGAAAGCGAAATCGACACAATATTTAAAACAGGTCGTGGAAGCTTTAAGCTTCGTGCTTGTTATCAGTACGATAAAAAGAATAACTGCATCGAAATTACGGAAATTCCTTACACCACAACGGTTGAGGCTGTTATTGATAAAATTGTCGAGATGGTAAAGCAGGGCAAGCTAAAAGATATTTCGGATGTCCGTGACGAGACTGACTTAAAGGGTTTAAAATTAACACTTGATTTAAAAAGAGGAGTAGATGCTGAAAAACTGATGGCACGTCTTTATAAGCAGACACCCTTAGAGGATTCATTCAGCTGTAATTTTAACATATTAATTGACGGCGCACCTCGTGTTATGGGCGTTCGCGAGATTTTGGATGAGTGGAGCAAATTCCGCTTAGGTTGCATAAAACGCCGTTTAGAGTTTGACCTTGATAAAAAGAATCACCGTTTGCATCTTTTATTGGGTCTTGAAAAAATCTTGATGGATATAGACAAAGCGATTTCGATTATCCGAAATACAGAAGAAGAATCACAGGTTGTGCCAAATCTTATGTCGGGCTTTGGCATTGATGCAATTCAGGCAGAGTTTATTGCCGAAATTAAGTTGCGCCATTTAAATAAAGAATATATTTTAAACCGCTTAAAAGATATAGATTCTTTAAAGAAAGATATAAATGATTTGCAAAAAACTCTGGCAAGCAACGTTGCAATGAAGCATATAATTATTCGTGAACTCGAAGGCATTATGAAAAAATTTGGCGCAGAGCGTCGTACAAAGATTATATCGGAAGATGATGTTTTAGAGGTTGTAGAAGAAAGCTTTGTAGAGGACTATAACCTTAAAATGTTCTTAACCGAACAGAACTACTTAAAGAAAATATCATTGGTTTCTCTTCGTGCAAGCTCTGACCAAAAATTAAAAGAAGACGACAGAATTATTTGCTCGTGTGAGTGTTCAAATCGTGATGAGGCATTGTTCTTCAGTAACAAATGCAATGTATATAAAATGAAAATTAACGATATTCCTGATTGCAAGGCAAGTGTGCTGGGCGAATATTTGCCGAATCTTTTAGGAATGGAAGCTGATGAAAAAATAGTTTATATGGCAGTTACAGACGGTAAGTACGCAGGTAATATGCTGTTCTGCTTTGAAAACGGAAAAATGGCAAAGGTTCCTTTAGAAAGCTATGCCACAAAAACCAACCGCAAAAAACTTACTAATGCATATTATGCAAAATCGCCGCTTGCATCTGTGCGATACTTGCTAGAGGATACCGAGCTTGTTGCCTTTAGCAGCATAAATAAAGTATTAATTTTTGATACGGCGAAAATTCCTTTAAAGACTACAAGAAGTACTCAGGGTGTTCAGGTAATGACACCTAAAAAGGGCAGTGTAATAGCTAAGGTCGTAACACTTGATGAGGTAACGTTTACCGAGTTTGATTATTACAGAACTAAGAATATTCCTGCACGTGGTTCATATTTAAAAGATGATGATGTACAGGGTGAGCAGATTTCACTGTTATAAAAAACAAAGGGTTGCTGCATTAAGTTGCAGCAACCCTTTGTTTTATGTCGAATATGCAAGATAATATATTGTTGACGATACCTAAGATTTCTTATATAATAGAAGAAAAGGCAGAGAGGAGGGCGAAATATGGATAAAGAGCGATTGTCAAACATTCCCGAAGAGCCGGGAGTTTATCTTATGAAGGATAAAACGGGTAAAATTATTTATGTCGGAAAAGCCAAAATATTAAAAAACAGAGTTCGTCAATATTTTCAGAATCAAGAACGTCACGCACCTAAAGTACGTGCAATGGTAAGCAATATCCACGATTTTGAATACATAATAACCGACAGCGAATTAGAAGCTCTTATTTTAGAATGTAACTTGATTAAAAAACATCGCCCTTATTATAACATTCTGCTTAAAGATGATAAAAATTACCCTTACATAAAAGTTACCATAAACGAGGATTTTCCCAAAATTTTTCTGTCAAGAAAAATGCTCAAAGATGGTGCAAAATATTTCGGGCCATACACATCGAGTGCCGCTGTGCGTGAGGCAATTGATATGGTAAGCAAGCTGTATAAAATACCTACTTGCAATATAAAGCTGCCTCGCGATATGGGTAAAAAACGAGCTTGCCTAAATGCTCACATAGGTCAATGTATTGCACCTTGTGAGAAAAACATTGCAAAGCAGGATTACAAAAAAATAATTTCAAATGCCTGCAATTTTTTAGATGGCGACCACGATGAGCTGATATCCGATTTAGAACGTGATATGTATGTTGCATCGAACGATATGGAGTTTGAAAAGGCGGCAATATTAAGAGACAAGCTTTTGAGCATTAAAAAAATTGATGAAAAACAGAAGATTATATCAGAACGTCAGGCAGACGAAGATGCAATCGGCTTTTACCGCCAGGAAAACAAAACCTTTGCAGAGGTATTCTTTATCCGCCGTGGCAGGCTGCTGGGCAGGCATCTTGCAATACTGGACAAGACTAAGGATTTGTTAGAAAGTGAAATAGCTGCCGACTTTTTAAAGCAGTTTTATCACGAAGCAAGCTATATACCCAAAAATATTTATATTCAATATGACTGTGATGAGCTTGAATTGATTTCCCAATGGCTTACAAGTAAAAAGGGTCAAAAGGTATTGGTATCGTGCCCGAAACGCGGAGAAAAGAAAAATATAGTTGAAATGGCATATAAAAATGCACGTCAGGCGGCGGTAGATTACATATTAAAAAGGTCAGACACTAAAAAAAGCATAAGCAAAACTATTTTAAAGCTAAAAGAAGAGCTGGCACTGCCTACACCGCCTTACAGAATAGAGTCGTATGACATATCAAACACGAGCGGCACAGACAGTGTTGGCTCGATGGTGGTTTTTATTGACGGACAACCTGCAAAAAGATTTTATAGAAGATTTAAAATCGAAACTGTTGAGGGCAGTGACGATTATAAAAGTATGGCAGAGGTTATCTATCGACGCATTAAAAATGCCCGTGAAGAAGAATTACTTATTGAAAAAGGTGAGCTTTCGCGCGATGAGGCAAAATTTTTGCCTAAGCCTGACTGCATATTTTTAGATGGCGGTAAGGGTCATTTAAGCGTAGTTTCAGAGCTTATGGAGCTGCTCGACCAGGATATAGCATTGTTTGGTATGGTAAAAGACGAAAAACACAGAACTCGGGCATTAATTAATATTAATAACGAGGAGATTGCATTTAAAAAATCCTCAGAAGCATTTGCACTTATCACGCGTATACAAGACGAGGTGCATCGTTTTGCAATTGATTATCATAAAAAACTGCGCAAAAAAACTATGACCGGTTCTGTACTTGAAGAAATTGATGGAGTAGGACCCGGAACAAGAAAAAAATTAATGAAACACTTTAAAACTATGACAGCGATAAAAACTGCCGAAAAGGCTGATATTATGCGTGTTCCGGGAATTTCAGAAAAAACAGCTGAAAATATTTACAATTTTTTTACTAAAAAAACTTGAAATTTACTTGATTTTATAATATACTTTTTGATAATGTAGGTGTTAATACTACAATATGTAGTGTATTATGAAGAAAAGAAGGGTGAAATATGCGGATAGTTGTGGATGCCTATGGCGGAGACAATGCCCCGTCAGAAGTTATTAAAGGCTGTGTTATGGCAGCAAACGAGCTTGATGTTCAAATTATTTTGACAGGGAAAGAAAGTGAAATAGCCAAACTATTAAAAGAGGAAAGCTATCCTAAAGAAAAAATTACCATAAAAAATGCAGAAGAAGTAATTACAAATGACGACAGTCCCGTAAGCGCAATAAGAACAAAAAAAGACTCATCTATGGTTGTTGCTCTTAATATGGTTAAAGAAAAAGAGGCAGATGCCATGGTTTCTGCAGGTAATACCGGTGCATATTTTGCAGGTGCATTCCGCATTTTGGGAAGAATTAAAGGAGTAAAAAGACCGGCCTTAGCTACTTTTGTGCCTAATATTGTTTCGGGCAGCATTGCACTTGATGTTGGTGCAAACACCGATTGTAAGCCTGAGCATCTTGTGCAGTTTGCACGTATGGGCTCACTTTATGCTGAGCATGTTTTAAAAATAGAAAATCCACGTGTCGGACTTGTAAACATAGGTGCAGAGTCGGGCAAAGGTGATGAACTTTCTAAGACTACATACCAGCTTCTTTCTGAAAGTGATATTAATTTTACAGGTAATATCGAGGCTCGTCAGATTCCGTTTGGTGATGCTGACGTTATAGTATGCGACGGCTTTGTCGGAAACGTAATTTTAAAGCTTATGGAGGGCGAGGCTCAGGCCTTGTTCGGAATGCTTAAAGAAGTTTTTGTTAAAAACATTTTTACTAAGCTTTCGTATTTAATATTAAAGCCCGGACTTCGTAATTTAAAGAAAAAAATGGATTATGCAGAGTACGGCGGAGCACCTATATTAGGAATAGACGGTGTAGTTATTAAGACACACGGAAGTGCTAAAGCAAAAGCATTTTATAATGCAGTAAAGAGCGCGGTTGTTTTTGCAGAATCAGGTGTGATTGAAAAAATCAAATCACAGCTGACAGAGCAAGAGGAGGAATAAAAATAATGAATGCTAAGGTTATTGGCGTGGGTAAATATTTGCCTGAGCGAATCTTAACAAATTTTGACCTTGAAAAAATGGTAGATACATCAGATGAATGGATTACAAAAAGAACAGGAATAAAAGAACGCCACATTGCACGCGATGACGAGTTTGCAACAGATATGGCAATTATCGCCGCTAAAGAGGCGATAGAAGATTCAGGTCTTTGTGTAGAAGATATAGACCTTATTTTGGTTTCAACTGTTTCAGCAGAGCTTGTTACACCGACAGTATCCTGTCAGGTCCAAAAAGGGCTGGGAGCGATAAATGCGGCGGCAATTGATATGAATACAGCCTGCTCGGGCTTTGTTTCGGCAATGATTATAGCTCAGCAGTTTATAAAAGCAGAAGCATATCGCAATATTTTAGTTATCGGTAGCGATACAATGTCTAAATATACCGATTGGGAGGAACGCACCTCGTGTGTGCTCTTTGGTGACGGTGCTGGTGCGGCTGTTGTTACTGCGTGTGATGACGGTGATGGCATTTTAGCCTTTGAAATGGGCGCAAACGGCGAAAAGGGCGATGTGTTATCTATCCCCAGCTTAAAGTTCTCTGAAGAAGATATCGCACGTCGCGGCGGCGAGAAAAAACGCACTTTCTGGATGGACGGCAGTGAGGTATTTAAGTTTGCTGTTCGTATTATGGGCGATTCTATGCTTCGAACACTTGAAAAAGCAGGTATGACGATTAATGATTTAGATTTATTAATACCGCATCAGGCAAATATCCGTATAGTTGACGGTTCTATTAAAAGATTAAGCTTAGAACCGGATAAGGTGTTTACCAATATCGAAAAAACCGGCAATATCTCAAGTGCGTGTGTTCCTGTTGCACTTTGCGAGGCTATTAAAGAGGGCAAAGCAAAAAAAGGCGACACAATAGGCTTGGTTGGTTTTGGCGGTGGCTTAACCTGGTCATCATTAGTGATGAAAATTTAATTTGGAGTGTGAATTTATGAGCAAAACAGCATTTTTGTTCTCCGGTCAGGGTGCGCAGACAGTTGGTATGGGAAAAGAGCTAGCCGAAAACTTTTCTGTAGCTAACGAGGTTTTTGATATAGCAAGCGAAGCACTCGGTATGGATATGAAAAAAATGATTTGGGAAAGTGATGAAGAAACTCTTAAAATAACTGAAAATACACAACCTGCAATCGTTACAATGAGCATAGCGGCATTTCGTGTGCTCGAGCAGGAGGGTGTTAAAGCAGATGTAGTAGCGGGCTTAAGCCTTGGTGAATATTCTGCACACGTTGCGGCAGAATCAGTAGATTTTAAAGATGCCGTAAAATTGGTAAGAAAACGCGGAAAATATATGCAAGAGGAAGTTCCTGTCGGCAAAGGTGCAATGGCAGCTGTTATGGGAATGGATGACGAAGCGGTATATGCCGTTTGTGAAAAAGCTAAGGAGTTTGGAATCGTATCTCCGGCAAACTTTAACTGTCCGGGACAGATAACAGTTGCAGGCGAAACCGCCGCAGTTGAAAAGGCTTGCGAAATTGCAAAAGAAATGGGCGCAAAACGTGCGCTGATGCTTCCTGTAAGCGCACCATTTCATTGCGAAATGCTTATAGGTGCAGGCGAAAAGCTTGCAAAAGAGATGGAAAACGTAACCTTTGGCGAAATGAAGATTCCGCTTATTACAAACGTAACCGCAGACTATGTTAAATCTGCTGACGATATAAAGCCGCTTTTGGTTAAGCAGGTTTCGTCAAGTGTTCTGTGGGAAAAAAGTATAAACCGTATGCTTTCTGACGGTGTGGAAACCTTTATCGAGGTTGGCCCTGGCAAAGCACTTAGCGGATTTATGAAAAAAATTAACAAAGAGGCTTTAGTGTACAATGTAGAAGATTTAAAATCTTTGCAGGCTACACTCGAGGCAGTTAAATAACGAGGTGAAAAAATGAGTATAGAGCTTGATTTAACAGGAAAAACAGCCCTTATTACCGGCGCGGGACGAGGCATTGGTCGTGACATAGCAAGAAAATTATCATCTATGGGTGCAAACATCGTTATAAATGATATTGCATCATCAACCGATGCAGATAATGCGGCAGAAGAGCTTATAAAAGCCGGTGGCAATGCTATTTGCTTAAAAGGTGACGTAAGAAATTACGAAGAAATTGAAAAAATTATTAAAAATACTCTTGACAAATTCTCTACAATTGATATATTAGTAAATAATGCAGGTATTACAAAAGACGGTCTGATGATGCGAATGAGCGAAGATGACTGGGATGCAGTTTTAGATATTAACTTAAAGGGTGCATTTCATACCATTAAGGCCGTTACACGTCCGATGATGAAGCAGAGAAGCGGAACAATAATTAACGTTGCATCTATCGTTGGTGTAATGGGTAACGCGGGTCAGGCAAACTATGTTGCATCAAAAGCAGGTCTTATTGGTCTTACCAAAACAACCGCAAAAGAGCTGTCATCACGTGGAATAACCTGTAATGCAGTAGCACCGGGCTTTATTCGTTCGGCTATGACAGACCAGCTTACCGATGCGGTAAAGCAGGAATATTTTAAGGCAATTCCGCTTGCGCGTTTCGGCGAGACTGAAGATGTTGCAAACGTAGTTGCATTTTTGGCAAGTGATTTAGCAAAATACATTACCGGTCAGGTCATTCATATTGACGGTGGTCTTGTAATGTAATAATATTTATATTCTATTTTGGAGGTGAAAAGTATGGAATTTGAAAAGGTAAGAGACATTATCGTTGAGCAGTTGGGCGTTGAAGAAAGCGCAGTTGTACCGGAGGCATCTTTTATTGATGATTTAGGTGCAGATTCTTTGGATATCGTTGAGTTAATTATGGCTTTAGAAGAGGAATTCGACATCGAAATCCCCGATGGAGAGGCTGAAAACATCAAGGTTGTATCCGATGTAGTCAACTATATTAAAGCAAATGCGTAATAACGATGAATTAGGATACATCGAAAAAGTCCCGTTAATTAAGCGGGACTTTTTTGAAAAAAGTCAACTAAGTCAAAGCATACAGTTATGATGCTTTGGTCTTTGATATATTTGGAGGTAACATAATGCGAAGAGTAGTAATTACCGGAACCGGAACAATTACACCGGTAGGTAACGATAAGGATACTTTTTGGAAAAACATTAAAGACGGCATTTGCGGTGTAGATTTGGTAACCCGTTTTGACACAACAGACTTTGCTTGCCGTATTGGTGCAGAGGTAAAGGATTTTAATCCCGAGGATTATCTCGATAAAAAAGAAGCAAAGCGTATGGATCGTTATACCCAGTTTGCAATGGCTGCGGCTAAAATGGCAGTAGAAGATTCTAAACTCGATATGGAAAAAGAAGATGCAACCCGAGTGGGTGTTATTGTAGCATCGGGTGTTGGCGGTATGGAAACCTTAGAAAATCAGGCAAATGCTCTGGCAAATAAAGGGCCGGGCAGAGTTAGTCCTTTCTTTATTCCTATGATGATTTCGAATATGGCGGCAGGTCAGGTTGCTATTTTGACAGGAGCAAAGGGACTTAACTTTTGTATAACTTCTGCTTGTGCATCAGGTACTCACGCAATTGGTGAGGCATTTCGTGCGATTAAAAACGGAGATGCCGATGTTATGATTACAGGCGGAGCAGAGGCGGCAATCACACCATTATCATATGCAGGCTTTTGCTCAATGAAAGCACTTTCTACAAATAATGATGACCCCAAGGGGGCATCCTGCCCGTTTGATAAAAACCGTGACGGATTTATAATGGGCGAGGGCGGCGGAATCCTTGTTTTAGAAGAGTTAGAGCACGCAAAAGCAAGGGGCGCAAACATCGTTGCCGAAGTGGTTGGTTATGGCGCAACTGATGATGCTCACCACATTACTGCACCTGCTCCTGATGGCGAGGGCGGTGCAAGAGCTATGCAGCTTGCAATTAACGATGCAGGAATTAAGGCGGAAGAGGTTGACTATATCAATGCTCACGGAACGTCAACTCCGTATAATGATAAGTTCGAAACTGCGGCAATTAAAAAGGTATTTGGGGAGCACGCATACAAGCTGGCAGTAAGCTCAACTAAATCAATGACAGGGCATCTTTTAGGTGCTGCAGGTGCAGTAGAGGCTATTATAAGTGCATTTGCGCTTAACGAAGGATATATTCCTGCAACAATAAATCATAAAGAAGATGACCCGGATTGCGACCTTGATTACGTATTTAATGAAGGCAGAGAAAAAGAAATTCGTTATGCACTTTCTAATTCCCTTGGATTTGGCGGTCATAACGCAACTGTTCTTTTGAAAAAATATGGAGATTAATTAAAATTTAAAAGGGCGGCATAATGCCGCCCCTATACAAAGATTACCGATGGTTATTGACGAGACGTTATAATTGGCGGTTGGTCAATACCTGTCGCACGAGGAGATAAAATGAATAGAATTAAAGAATTTGAAGAAATTATCGGCTATCGTTTTTCGAACGAAAGCCTGCTTATAAACGCACTTACTCACAGCTCGTTTTCTCATGAGAATAGACATAAACCCATTATTTTTAACGAACGTCTGGAATTTTTAGGCGACTCGGTTTTAAGTCTTGTTGTAAGTCGTTATCTATTTGAAAATTATCCAAAACTGCCTGAGGGCGATTTATCTAAAGTACGTGCAGCTGTCGTTTGCGAGCATTCTTTATGGCAATGTGCTCAGAACATTGAGCTGGGCTCTTTTTTGCGTTTAGGACACGGTGAAGAAATTACAGGCGGCAGAACTCGTGTGTCAATTTTGGCAGATGCATTTGAAGCGGTTATTGCGGCAATTTATTTAGATTCAGGACTCGATACTGTAAGAGAATGGGTTTTAGGTCAGCTCTATGAGACGATTGTAGCGGCAGTTAACGGAAAAAGATTTAAAGATTTTAAAACAACTCTGCAAGAGGTTGTTCAGGCAAACTCGACAAAAACCATTACTTACGAGGTTGTGGGTGAATCCGGTCCTGACCATAATAAGAGCTTTTTTGTCCACGTGCTTTTAGACGGAGTAAAATGTGGCGAGGGCGAAGGTAACAGCAAAAAACGTGCGGAGCAGGCAGCCGCACAAGATGCTTTAGCAAAGCTTGAGGCGGATAAATAAATTATGAAAAAACATATTAACATTCCGATTTTTGTACCGCATCTAGGCTGCCCTAATGATTGCTCTTTCTGTAATCAGAAAAAGATAACGGGCGCGAGAACTACAGTTACGGCAAAAGATGTTGAAAATATAGTAAAAAGCCATCTTGCTACAATAAACAGCGATTTGTGCGAGGTTGAAATAGGCTTTTTTGGCGGCAGCTTTACTGGCATAGAGCCAAAGCAGCAAGAAGAATTGTTGGGCGCAGCTTATAAGTTTTTAGAAAAAGGCAAAATAAGCGGAATCCGCCTGTCAACAAGACCTGACTATATTGGCGAAACGATACTTGACAGACTGAAAAAATACGGAGTTACAACCGTTGAGCTTGGTGTTCAGTCAATGGAAGATGCTGTGCTTAAAAAAAATATGCGCGGGCACACCGCTAAAGACACTATTTTGGCGTCTGAATTAATTAAAAGTTATAATATAGGTCTTGGCCATCAGCTTATGCTGGGCTTACCCGGTGATACTAAAGAAACAGCAATTAAAACAGCCAAAAAAAGTATAGAGCTAAAGCCTGATTGTGTTCGAATTTATCCTACTTTAGTAATTCGTGATACAATGCTTGCCCATTGGTACGAAAACGGCAGTTATTTGCCGCTTACATTAAAAGATGCGGTAAATCAGTGCAAAGAAATTTTAAAGCTATTGCGGCAGGCTGATATAAACGTAATAAGAATGGGGCTTTTAAGTAGTGATAATATAAATCCCGATGCTGATGTTTTGGCAGGTCCTTATCATCCGTCGTTTGGTGAGTTGGTTGAAAGTGAGCTTTTATATGATGCTTTATGTGAGCAAATAGCAAAAATAAGCGGAAAATCAATAGAAATAAGTGTTAATCCACGTTTTGTATCTACATTAGTCGGATGCAAAAAAGAAAACATAAAAAGATTAAAAGAAGTATTTAGTTTGCGCGATATTAAAATTGTGCAGGATGAGAGCATAAAGCTCGGTAATTGGAGGGTAAAATGTATTTAAAAGGTCTGGAAATGCAGGGCTTTAAGTCCTTTGCAGATAAAATAACTCTTGACTTTTCAAGCGGTGTTACCGCCATCGTTGGACCTAACGGAAGCGGAAAAAGCAACATTTCTGATGCTGTGCGTTGGGTTTTGGGCGAGCAAAGCGCAAAAACCTTGCGTGGAGCGAATATGCAGGATGTAATCTTTAACGGCACCCAAAAAAGAACTCCGCTCGGGTTTGCCGAGGTTACACTTATCCTTGAAAATAAAGATAAAATTTTCCCGATAGAGTTTGACGAGGTCGCAGTAACCAGAAAGGTTTTTGCATCGGGCGAAAGTCAATATATGATTAATAAAACTCCTTGTCGCTTAAAGGATATTCACGAGCTGTTTATGGATACAGGTCTGGGTCGTGACGGATATTCTATGATAGGTCAGGGCAAGATTGAAGAAATTTTGTCAACAAAATCAGAAGACAGACGACAGATTTTCGAAGAAGCGGCAGGTATTTCAAAATATCGCTACAGAAAAGAAGAGGCAGAGCGAAAGCTTACTAAAACCGAAGAAAACATTTCGCGTGTTGCAGATATCATAGTAGAGCTTGAAAATCAGTTAGAGCCTCTTTTAAGACAGTCAGAAAAAGCAAAAAAATATCTCGTGTTAAAAGAAGAACTTAAAATATACGAGGTAAATGCGGCACTTGCGCTTATCACAGAAAATAAAACTCAAATGTCCGAGCTTGAAGAAAAATATCGCATTGTGTCAGGTCATTTAGAGGCGGCAAAGCGCGATATGGAAAAGGCAGAGCTAGAGCAGGAAGAGTTTTATCAGACTGCCCGCGAAAAAGAGGAAAATGTTCGCCAAACTGAGCAGGAATTAAGAAATGCCGAGACGCAGATAAGTATGGATAAAAGCGATGTCGAGGTGCTTTCTAACACAATCAGCGGTAATATGCAATTAATTGAACGCATCGTGGGCGAAATGAGTGAATTAGAAAGCAGAATTTTAGACGTTAAAAATGATATTTTAAAGGCTGAAGAAGAGAAAAAACTGTTCTTAGAACAAAAAGCAGAAAAAGAACAGAAAATAGCAGAATTGCAGGCAGACAGCGAAGAACTGTCGGGCGGAGCAGGTCAGCAAAATGAATATATCGAGGGCTTAAAAGATGCAATGGTCGAGTCTTTAAACTTGGTCAGCGATTGCAAAATAAAGCTGTCTAACGAAGAGATTATAAGACAAGGTTTAAAAAGCAGAGGTCAGACCGTCGATAGCGAAATTACAAAGAAAAATGAAGATTTCAGTCAACTCGAAAATAAAATGAACGAGCTTAAAAAAGAGCTCGAAAGAAAAGAAAAGTTCATAGCGGATATCGAAGCAAGAATGCTTGATGAGCAGAATCAAAAAGAAGAACTTACGAAAGGTTTGTCCGATAATCAAAAACGTTTAACGCAGGTTAATATCGAGCTTAACGACAAACGTTCGCGTCTTAATATGCTGCGTGAGATGGAGCAAAATTTTGAAGGCTACAGCAAAAGTGTAAAAGAAATTATGCAGCAGCACGAAAGCGGTGCCTTAAAAAAGGCTAAAATTTACGGTCCTGTTTCTAAACTCATATCGTCTGATGCAAAATATACATTAGCTATCGAGGCGGCATTGGGCGGAAAAATGCAAAACATTGTTGTAGATACAGAAGAAGATGCAAAAGCCGCAATTGAATATTTAAAGAGTGCCAAATCGGGTCGCGCAACCTTTATGCCCATAAGTGCGGTAAAGGGCAATGAACTTGATGTTGATAAAATCCATCACGAGCGGGGATTTCTAGGCTTAGCAAGCGATTTAGTCAGCTGTGACCGCAAGTTTGAGGATATAGTTAAAAATCTTCTTGGACGCACAGTTGTGCTCGAAACTATGGACGATGCAATCAGTGTTTCAAGAAAATACAAAAATGAAATCCGCATAGTGACCTTAGGCGGAGAGCTGTTTAACGTTGGCGGAAGTATCTCGGGCGGTAGCGCAAACCGCCATGCAAGCTTAATGGGTCGCGAAAAAGAAATCAAACAGCTAGAGCAAGATGCAAAAAGGCTTGAAAACGAATACGACCAAAAAACTAAAGAGCTTTCTGACAGCGAGAAAAAGCTGGAGTCGTTAGAGCTTGCGGTTATGAAAAGTGCTGATATGCTCAGCGAAAACAAAGAAGTTTTGATTGTAATAAAACAGGATATTGCGCATAACGAAGAGCTTTCTCGTGATTTTGCTGATGCAACCGCACGTTTAGAGAGCGAAAAAGCAGAAATTGAAAATAAGATTTTGATGTCAGAAAAAGAATCTAAGACACTTTCTGAAAGAATTGAATCAGAAGAGGCTGTCATTGCTCAAAAACGTGACGAAATTAATAAGCTCGAGCAAGAGTTTGAGGCAATAATGATTCGCAAACAGCGCATCGCAGACCAGATTGTAGATATAACCGTAGAAAAATCTGCAATAGAAAAGGATATCGCTGTTTTAGACGAAAAAATTGCTGATTTAACACGTGACGGCGAGCAACATCGCAACAATGCCGATTTGCGTAAGAGCGAAATAGAAGACATTAAAAACAAAAACAGTCAGTTTGCAGACGATATCGAGGCTAAACGTTTAAATATCGAAACAATGACTTTAAAAACAGAAGAATACAAACAAGCGATAGCGAATCTTTTAGGCGAAAAATCCGATTTTGAAGAAAAATCAAGGAAGATGCAGACCCGTTCAAAAGAACTCAGAGAAAACGTATATCAGCTTACAAACGACTTTAACCGCATAGAAACCAAAAAGGTAAAACTCGAAGTTGAGCTTGAAAATACAGTAAATCGCTTGTGGGACGAATATGAGCTTACCCATTCAGATGCGCTGTCTTATAAAAAAGACGATTTAGGCTCTAATGTTCAGGTAAACAAGCGTATATCAGAGCTTAAAGGCAAAATCAGGGAGCTTGGTAACGTCAACGTCGATGCAATTGAAGAGTATAAAAACGTAAAAGAACGTTACGAATTTTTGTCAGGACAGCGTGATGATTTAGAAAGAGCAAAAACTGACCTTTTAAAAATTATCGAAGAAATGACAAAGGTAATGAAAGAACAGTTTGAAGAAAAATTCCAGCAGATAAACAAATTTTTTAAAACAACCTTTGTTGAGCTGTTTGGCGGCGGTAGTGCAGAGCTTACACTAACAGACCCTCAAAACATTTTAGAGTGCGGAATTAATATCGACGTTCAGCCTCCGGGCAAAAAGCTGCAAAGCTTGTCACTTTTGTCGGGTGGAGAAAGAGCATTGTCTGCAATCGCTTTGCTTTTTGCAATATTAAAAACCCGTCCTACACCGTTCTGCTTCTTAGACGAAATCGAGGCGGCATTAGATGATGTAAACGTGTATCGTTTTGCAGATTATGTTAAAAACTACAGCAAGGGCACACAGTTTATTATAGTTACTCACCGTCGAGGCACAATGGAAAGTGCAGACGTTATTTATGGTGTTACTATGCAGGAAAAGGGTGTATCAAAACTTTTGCAGCTTAATCTTAATGAAATTGCAGGATTGTAATTGCATTTTAGATATTTTTATGATATAATTAAACAGTTAAATTGAAGAAGGAGGTTGGTAATATGCAAGTTAAGGCACCAAGAGGAACGCATGACGTATTACCTGCTGACGTATATAAGTGGCACAGAGTAGAGCACGAGATGCGAAAACTGTGTTTAGAATATGGTTACAGCGAAATAAGAACTCCTATGTTTGAGCATACGGAGCTTTTTGAGCGCGGTGTCGGTGACACAACCGATGTCGTGCAGAAAGAAATGTATACATTTTTGGATAAGGGTGACAGAAGCATTACCTTAAAGGCAGAGGGAACATCTCCGGTTGTGCGCAGCTTTGTCGAGCATTCGCTTTATGCAAATCCGCAGCCGTCAAAGCTTTATTATATTTCACCCTGTTTCCGTTACGAAAAACCCCAGGCTGGTCGTCTTCGTGCCTTTCATCAGTTCGGTGTTGAGGCATTCGGAGCGCAGGGGTCTGCAATTGATGCCGAGGTTATTTCTTTGGCAATGGATTTGTTCAGACGTTTGGGTATAAGCGGTGTAGAGCTTAATATAAACAGCATTGGATGCCCGAGCTGCCGCAAAGTTTATAACGAAAAGCTTAAAGAATTTTTTAAACCGCATCTAGATGAGCTTTGCGAAACCTGCAGACAGCGATATGAAAAAAATCCTTTAAGAATTTTAGATTGCAAATCTAAAGAGTGTAAAGAAATCTATATGAAAGCACCC
>JAZOBB010000039.1:0-12196 GCA_045595745.1 Clostridia bacterium
AATCCCTTTTTCTCTACAGATACAGCAGCAGCCCTCAGAGCTGCAGAAATTGATGCAGACATCATTCTTCTTGCAAAAAATGTAGATGCTGTGTACGATAGCGACCCCAACAAAAATGCAAATGCCCAGAAGATAGATAACCTTACTTACATTGATGTACTAAACCGCGGACTTGGAGTTATGGATTCTACTGCTACATCACTTTGTATGGATAATCATATTCCAATCAGAGTATTTGGTCTTAATCCCCCTGAAAACATTCGTAGAGTTATTCTTGGCGAGGAAATTGGTACTATAGTTGAATAATAAAATATAAAATAAACGGAGGTAATTAATATGGCAGCTAATTTAAATCAGTTTGAAACCAAAATGACAAAATCCTTATCAGTTCTTGAAGCTGACCTTGCTTCAATCAGAGCAGGCAGAGCAAATCCTGCAATTTTAGATAAGGTTATGGTTGATTATTACGGGGTTGCAACTCCGGTAGGTCAGGTCGGAACAATCTCTGTACCCGATGCAAGAACTTTAATGATTCAGCCGTGGGATGCAACGATTCTTCACGAAATCGAAAAAGCTATTGTCGAGGCAGATATCGGAATATCGCCCAACAATGACGGAAAGTCAATCCGATTAAACTTCCCTCCGCTTACAGAAGAGCGCAGACGTGATATTGCAAAGTCAATCTCGAAAAGAGCAGAAGAAGGCAAGGTTGTAATCAGAGGAATCCGCCGCGATGCCATTGATGATTTTAAAAATCAGAAAAAGCAGGGCGAAATTACCGAGGACGACTTAAAGGGTTGCGAAAAAGATGTTCAGGATATTACCGATAAATATATAAAAGACATCGATGCAATTTCAGCTAAAAAAGAAAAAGAGATTATGGAAGTATAAAAACTGTAATACACTAAAAGGGGCGCCGATAGCGGCGTCCCTTTAGGGCATTTATTGGAGTGATTATTATTTTTAAAATTATAAAAGATAAACTGACGAAAAAGTCGATTGAAAGAGAAATTGATATAGAAAAAGCACCCAAACACGTGGGCATAATTATGGACGGAAACGGCCGTTGGGCAAAAAAAAGAGGTCTGCCCCGAAGTGCAGGTCACAGAGCGGGTGCACAAAAATTAAGAGTTATTACAGAATATGCAAAAAGTCTGGGAGTAAAATACATAACGGCCTATGCATTTTCGACCGAAAACTGGAAAAGACCCAAAGAAGAGGTAGATGCGTTAATGGGGCTTTTGCTTGAATATCTGCGTGATCGTGACCAGCTTGCAGGAAAAGATGTAATAATAAGAATAATAGGTGACAGAAGTGCATTAAGCGATGAAATAAACCGCGAGATAGATATAGTTGAAGAATGCACAAAAGACCGTGAAGGCTTAGTGCTATATCTTGCAATTAATTATGGTGGTCGTCAGGAAATTGTAAGAGCCGTAAAAGATTTAAGCAAGCAGTTAAAAGACGGCGAGCTTTCTGAAGAAGACATAAACGAGCAGATGATATCTGACAGACTTTATACCCCCGATGTTCCTGATGTAGACCTTATTATTCGTCCTAGCGGCGAATTAAGACTGAGCAATTTTCTTTTGTGGCAGTCGGCATACAGTGAATTTTGGTTTTCTGATATAAACTGGCCCGACTTTACTGAAAAGGATTTTGCGGGTGCAATTTTAGACTATCAAAACAGAAACAGACGATTCGGCGGTGTTTAAGCCGATATAAATTTGGAGGTTGCTATGTGGTCAAAGCTTGGAATAAGAGTTTTAAGCGGAGTTATCGGTGCAGCCGGAGTGCTGGCTATTATTCTTTTTGCTTCTCCGATGTGGTTTAATTTAGTGGTGTCGGTTGCTTGTATTATCTCTTTGTATGAGCTGTGCAAGACCTTTAAACTACTCGAAAAAAAACCAATTTCAGTGTTGGTGTTTGTGTTTGCCTTGCTGCTTTTATGTGCGGTGTTTATGGGATTTAGCAGAGACTTTTTAACGCTTATACTGGTATCATATCTTATGCTTTTATTAATTTGTGCAATCTTTTGGAACGGAAAAATCAAATTTTCAGATGTTTGCACAGCATTTTTTGCGTTAATCTATGCGGTGCTTCTTTTGTATCACATAGGCTTTATACGTTCGATGCAAAACGGTGTGGTTTTGCTGTTCATTCCGTTTTTGGGTGCGTGGATGCCCGATACTTTTGCATATTTTTCGGGAACCCTTTTCGGAAAGCATAAGTTAATTCCTTCAGTCAGTCCTAAAAAAACTGTTGAGGGGGCAATCGGTGCGGTTATAGGATGCATAATTTCATTTTTTGTATACGGTCTTATTGTCGATTATGCAGTAGGTCTTTCGGTTAATTATTTAACACTTGTCATTCTTGCGGCTTTATGCGGAGTAGTGGCTCAGCTTGGCGATTTGTCTGCATCTGTTATAAAAAGAGAATTTGGTGTAAAGGATTTCGGAAATTTAATACCCGGTCACGGCGGAATAATAGACAGAATAGACAGCTTAATTTTTATTGCACCGCTTGTTTATTATTTTCTTTTATATATCCCTGTTATTTCGTAAGATAAGGAGTTAAAAAATGAGATATATTACAGTTTTAGGCTCTACAGGCTCTATTGGTGTTCAGACCTTAGAGGTTATGGAAAAAATGGAAAATGCTCGTCCTGACGGTCTTTCTACTTATTCTAAAATTGAGCTTTTAGAGGAGCAGGCAAGACGTTTTAAGCCTGATAAGGTCTGTGTTGTTCGTGAGGATAAGGCGAAAGAACTTAAAATAAAGCTAGCCGATACTGATATTGAGGTTTTGTCAGGAGCTGAGGGTCTTGTCGAGCTTGTAGAAAGCGAAAAAAGCGATACTGTTGTAACGGGAATTGTGGGCATTGCAGGACTTATTCCCACACTTGCGGCGATTAAAAAGGGCAAACGAATTGCCTTAGCGAATAAAGAGACATTAGTTACTGCAGGCGATATTGTTATGAGCGAGGCAAAGACATACGGCTCAGAGATTATACCTGTTGACAGTGAGCACAGTGCTGTTTTTCAATGCTTGGCGGCTCGAGTAAATAAAGACGATTACGAAAAAGAAGTCGATGCAATTGTTCTTACAGCATCGGGCGGACCGTTTTTCGGAAGAGACCGAAAAAGCTTAGAGGACGTAACACGTGCACAGGCTTTAGCACATCCAAACTGGGAGATGGGGGCAAAAATAACAATCGACAGCGCAACCTTAATGAACAAGGGCTTAGAGGTGTTAGAGGCGGCACATTTGTTCAATATGCCGCTTGATAAAATTGAGGTTTTGGTGCATCGTCAAAGCATAATTCACTCTATGGTAAGATTTTGTGATAATGCAACTATCGCTCAACTCGGTGTTCCCGATATGAAGCTGCCGATTCAGTATGCTATAACATATCCGAAAAGAATGATAATGACAAATAACGAGCTTGACTTTTTAACCTGCGGACCGCTTACATTTGATAAGCCGGATACAGATACCTTTCGCTGTTTAGCTTTAGCATATCGTGCAGGGGGTATAGGGGGCACAATGCCAGCCGTTTTAAACGGTGCTAATGAAGAGGCGGTAGCACTGTTTTTGCAGGATAAAATACGTTTTTTAGAAATAGCGGATGTAGTAGAGTCGGCTATGGACAATCATAATGTGGTTGCTAACCCCAACATCGACGATATATTATCGGCTGATAAGTGGGCAAGAGAATATGTTTTAAAAAGTGTGCATAAAATATAACCACAAAAATTACTCTTAAACGGCTTTAGGTTATTATACGGAGGTTTTTAATGACGGCTATTTTAACGATAATTGCGGCTGTACTTATTTTTGCACTGATGATTTTTGTTCACGAATTTGGGCATTTTATCGTCGCAAAAGCAGTTGGCATACGTGTTTTAGAATTTGCCATCGGAATGGGCCCTAAAATTTTTTCAAAACAAAAGGGCGAAACTGTTTATTCAGTAAGAGCAGTTCCGATAGGTGGCTTTTGTGCGATGGAGGGTGAAGACGAAAACTCTTCTGACCCAAAAGCAATAAACAACAAGTCTGCATGGCAAAGGCTTTTAGTGCTTGCGGCAGGTGCTTTTATGAACATCTTGCTGGGCTTTGTTCTTCTAACCGTAATGATGTCTCAGGGCGAGGCTGTTGCAACAAATAAGGTTGCGCAGGTAATTGAAAATACGGCGGCATATGATGCAGGTCTTATGCCGGGTGACGAAATAATAAAAATTGCCGGCTCTCGCACACACATTGCCGCAGAAGTAACCTGGGCAACATCAAGACGCGGTGATGCCGAAACCGAATTTTTAGTAAAACGCGACGGCGAAAAGCAAAGCATTTTTATAAAGCCGAGAGAAGAAAACGGAAAGTTTACTTATGGGTTTGTGCTCGCAAGTGAAGAAAACAGCTTTGAAAACACCATAAAATCAGGATATTACGGAACATTTTTCTACTCAAAACTAATTGTTGGTTCGGTGGTTGACTTGTTCCGCGGTGATGTTAAAGTAACTCAGCTTTCAGGTCCTATAGGTATAGTATCAGAAATAGGCTCGGCAGTTGAAGAAACAGCTAAAACAGGTCTTCCGGGACTTTTAAATCTTATTAACTTAGCTGTTATTTTGACAATAAATTTGGGAATATTTAATCTTTTGCCTCTTCCGGCATTAGACGGCGGTCGAATTTTCTTTGTTATAGTCGAGATGATTCGCAGAAAGCCAATACCGCCGCAAAAAGAAGGTATGGTGCACTTTATAGGCTTTGCACTTTTAATTTTACTTTCTATTTTTGTGGCATTGATGGATATTATGAAATTCTGGGCGTAACCACTTTAGATAAAGGAGGCAGTTATGGGACGCATTCACGTACTTGACAAAACAGTTTCGAATATGATTGCGGCAGGAGAAGTTGTTGAAAGACCTGCCTCTGTGGTAAAAGAACTTTTAGAAAACGCAATGGATGCCGGTGCAAAACACATTACCATAGAGATTAAAGCCGGCGGCATTTCTTATATACGCGTGGCAGACGATGGCTGCGGAATGTCTGAAGAAGATGCAAAAACCTGTCTTTTGCGCCATGCAACAAGTAAAATATCATCTGCAGAGGATTTGTCAGCAATCTCTACTCTGGGCTTTAGAGGAGAGGCTTTAGCAAGTATTGCGGCTGTCTCTAAGCTTGATATTTATACAAAGGCACAAGATGATGAAGTCGGAACACATATAAGCTGTGACTGCGGTGAAATATCAGATATATCCGAGGCGGGTTGCCCTAACGGCACAACAATGATTGTGCGTGATTTGTTTTGTTCAACTCCTGCACGAATGAAGTTTTTGAAAAAAGATTTTACCGAGGCAGGCTATATTGCCGATATGCTAAACCGCCTTGCGCTTTCGCATCCCGAGGTATCGTTTAAGTTGATTAATAACGGCAAAGAAGCACTTTTTACCTCGGGGGATGGGGAGCTTTTAAGTTGTATTTATGCTGTATACGGAAAAGAAGTAGGCGCGGCTATGCAGCAGGTCAGTTTCTGCGAAGGTCCGATTAAAGTAAGCGGACTTACCGGCAGAGGCTCGGTGTCAAGACCTAACAGAAATATGCAGAACTTTTTTATAAACGGAAGATATATAAAAAGTCCTCTTTTGGCACGTGCAGTCGAGGATGCGTATAAAAATGAAATTATGGTGGGAAAATTTCCTGTCTTTGCAATACATATTGATTTAGATCCGCAAATGGTTGATATAAACGTTCATCCTACTAAGCTAGAAGCAAAGTTTGCCGATGAAAAGCAGATTTATCATTGCGTATATTGGGCAGTTAAAAATGCACTTCATCAAAACACATATATACCAAAGGTAGAAAAAACTGCCCCGAGTGTAAGCTTTGAACTAAAAGAACAAATAAAACAAGAAAAGGCAGAGCCGGTGCGAATTGAAACAGTTTTACCAAGACAGGAAGAGGTAAAACGTGCGGTAGAAATTAAAACAGGCGGCGAGCACAATACTATTAAATTGGGCACACCGGGCACGGCTAAATCTGTGCCTGAAAAACCTGTTACAAGCAAATTCACAATGCGCGAGACCTCTGTTTTCGAGGAAAAACCTGAAGAAGAAACAGTCGCAAAAGAGGTGGTAGTAAAAGAGATAAAGCTACCTGTAAATGAAGAAATTATAAAACCGCAACCTGAACCGGAGATTGAAATAATTAAGGAAAAACCTCAGGATAAACCCGAGATAGAATATAAAATCTGCGGTCAGGTATTCGGCACATATATAATAGTTGAAAAAGATGGCGAAATGCTGATGGTTGACCAGCATGCAGCTCACGAAAGACTAAGATACGAAGAGCTTTTAAAGCAATATAAAAGTAAGACACTTGCGGCACAATCAATGCTTGTTCCGGCAGTTGTAAACCTTTCTGCGCAAGAAATGGCAACCTATCGTGAAAACGTTGACGAAATTTTGGCTTTAGGATTTGACTCAGAGGAATTTGGCGCAAATTCTGTTGCTCTAAGAGCAACTCCCGAAGAATTATCTGACAGAGATTTGTCTGACTTGTTTATCGAAATTTTAACTATGCTTTCTGAAAACAGAAAAAATGTCGGCGAGGATTTAGTAAGCCGAATGCTTTACAGCATTGCCTGCAAGGGTGCGATAAAAGCAAATCATAATCTGCACCAAGAGGAAATGAAAGCACTTTTAGATGCAGTTTTTGCCTTGGACGGCATAAACACCTGTCCTCACGGACGACCGATAACCATTGCCTTTACCAAGGCATATATAGAAAAACAGTTTAAGAGGATTGTATAATGAAAAATAAAATTGCTGTAATTGCCGGGCCCACTGCAACGGGAAAAACCCGGCTTGCGGTTATGCTCGCAAAACGGTTTAACGGCGAGGTTATATCTGCCGATTCTATGCAGATTTATCGCTATATGGATATTGGCAGTGCCAAACCCACTAAAGAAGAAACCGAGGGTATACCGCATCACTTGATTGATGTTGTAAATCCCGACGAGCCGTTTAGTGTTGCTAGGTATTTAGAGCTTGCAAATTTAGCGGCGCAGGATATTATATCGCGCGGCAAGCTGCCGATTATAGCGGGTGGAACAGGTCTTTATATATCATCGTTTGTTGATAATGTTAAGTTCACTCAGTCAGAAACTGATTTTAAGCTGCGTGAAAAGCTTTTAAAAGAGGCAGAAGATATAGGATACGAGGCTTTGCACAAAAGGCTTTTAGAAATTGACCCTAAGGCGGCTGAGGGTATACATCCTAACAACGTAAAACGAGTGGTAAGAGCATTAGAGCTTTTTGAGACAACGGGGCTTACCTTGTCTGAACAAAACGAAAATTCTAAAACAGAGCCGTCACCTTATGAGCCGATAATGTTGGCACTATCCACCGAACGCGAGGTTTTGTATGAGCGAATCAACCTTCGCGTAGATTTAATGCTAAAATCAGGCTTGTTAGATGAAATTAAAAAGCTAAAGGCAATGGGTTTTACAAAAGATATGCAGTCAATGCAGGGCATCGGCTATAAAGAAATTTTATCTTATTTAGACGGCGTATTAAGCTTAGACGAGGCTATAGAGCTTGTTAAGAAAAACAGCAGAAATTATGCTAAACGTCAGCTGACCTGGTTTAGAAGAGATGATAGATTCAAATGGCTTGACTGTATGGCAGATGATTTGTCATATCAGGCAGAAAAAACAGTTAAAGAGGCGATAGGCTAAAAACGGAGGTGAGCCAAATGCAGGATTTAGATGCGTATCAGGGAACGGTAGATGAGGTAATTTATGCAAACGAAGAAAACGGATACGCGGTATTTGAGTTTGATGCAAACTATACAGGTTTAATAACCTGCGTTGGCTATATACCTTATATAAAAGCTGGCGAAATGCTTATTGTAAGCGGAAAGTGGACAAACCATGCAAGCTATGGCGAGCAGCTAAAGGTCGAGCATTTTGAACGTATAGAGCCGACGGGAAGAGATGAAATTTTAAGCTATCTTTCATCGGGGGTTGTGCGTGGAGTCAGAAAATCAACGGCAGAAAAAATTGTCAACCGCTTTGGCGAAGACAGCCTGCACATTATTGTCGATATGCCCGAACGTTTAGCCGAAATAAAGGGCATAAGTCTGGCTAAGGCATACGAAATTCAGCAGTCTTATATGCAAATTTTCGAAAAAGAACAGCTCATTTTATTTTTACAAAAATATAATATAACTCCCGCCTTTGCAGTGCGTATTTATGATACGTTCGGCGAAAGTGCGGTAAAAATAATTCAGGAAAATCCCTATTCGTTGTGTGAACGCATACGCGGCATAAGCTTTAAAACAGCCGATTTGGTTGCACATCACATGGGAATACGTCCCGAAGACCAGAATCGCATACGTTCGGGCATAAAATATACCTTGTCGTTTTATGCGGCAAGCGGTGGGCATACATATCTTCCCAGAAATATTTTAGTATCTTTAGCGGAAAAAATGCTCAGGGTCGACAGTTTAGAAATTGAAAATGCAATTGTTTCGCTGATTGTTGACGGTCAGATTGTAAGCGAGCAAGACGCAGAAGAAGAGTGTATTTATCTGCCCGTATATTACGAATGTGAGCACGATGTGGCGGCACAAATAAGAGCATTGGCAGGGCATATTAAAAAAGGGAAAAAAGAAAATCCCGAAAACGAGATAAAAGAGCTTGAAACAGAAAGCGGAATAATATTAGAAGAAAAGCAAAAACAGGCAGTAATTTGTGCCCTAACCTCGGGGGTAACGGTTATAACCGGCGGTCCCGGAACAGGAAAAACAACAACAATCAATTTTATAATAAAGCTTTTAAAAAAACGCGGACTCGATATTGCGCTTACCGCCTCCACGGGTCGTGCGGCAAAACGAATGAGTGCCGTAACCGGTGAAGAGGCAAAAACAATTCACCGACTTTTAGAGCTTGGCTATACCGGCGATGAGTTAGAAAGGGATTATAGACGCTCGAGCGAATTTCCCCTAGAGCACGATGTTATTATCGTTGATGAAGTAAGTATGGTAGATATCCTTTTAATGCAGGCATTACTAGCTGCAACAAAGCCCGGTGCTAAGGTGGTTTTAGTGGGTGACAGTGACCAGCTTCCGTCAGTTGGCGCGGGTAATGTTTTAGAAGATATCATAGATTCTGATACTGTGCCGGTAATACGTTTAGATACTGTATTCCGTCAAGCTGAAGAAAGTATGATAGTCGTTAATGCTCACAGAATAAATGGCGGAGAATATCCGATATATAATCAAAAAGACAAAGACTTTTTCTTTATACCTGCAAAAAACGGTGACGAAATAACCCGAACGGTTGTAAATCTGGTTTGCGAAAGATTGCCGCAAGCATACGGCTTTGACCCAATGCGTGATATCCAGGTCATCTCGCCTATGAAAAAAACACCTGCAGGGGTGCATCAGTTAAACGCAGAACTCCAAAAGGCATTGAATCCGTCGGATGACAGCAAAAGAGAACGCGTTTTTATGTCCCGAATTCTTCGCGAGGGCGACAAGGTTATGCAGGTTAAAAATAATTACGATTTAGTGTGGGAAAAGGTTGGAACAGAACTTGAGGGTATCGGTGTTTATAATGGTGATATTGGTTATATCGAAACTGTCACCAGTTCGTCTGTAACTGTTATTTTTGATGATGACAGACGTGCTGAATATGCAAACGCAATGCTTGACGAGCTTGAGCTTGCCTATGCAATTACAGTTCACAAAAGTCAGGGAAGTGAATTTCCTGCTGTGGTTATGCCCGTATTTCATGGTGCTCCGATGCTTATGAACCGAAATCTTATATATACCGCAATAACAAGAGCGAAAGATTTTGTAACATTAGTTGGGCAAAAAAGTGCTGCCGAAAAAATGGTTGATAACGATTTTGAGGCTAAACGATATTCAAACCTAGTAAAATGGCTTAAAGAGGAGAACTTTTAGAGGAGAAATTTATAATGGAAAACATTACCGAAGCGGCTGTGACCAAATTTATTAATGCTACCGTAAAAAAAGAAGAAGGGCATCTTCACGAAATGGAGATTTTTGCAAAAGAAAATTATATTCCGATTATTCAGCGTGAGGCAGGCCGTTTTTTAAGTGTTTTAGTATCGATAATAAATCCTGAGCGAATTTTAGAAATGGGGACAGCAATAGGATATTCAGCACTTTTAATGGCAAATTCTTGTAATGCCAGCATTACCACCATCGAACGCGATGAAGAAATGTTTTGCTTGGCTTTAGATAATATCTCAAAGCTCAATATGCAGGACAGAATCCGTTTAATTCACGGCGATGCCGAGGCAGAGGTGCAAAATCTGCCGGGTAAATTTGATTTTATTTTTATTGATGCGGCAAAAGGACAGTCGCCCATTCACTTTGATTTGGCTTTAGAAAAGCTCGCACCCGGCGGTGTGATTGTAACCGATAATGTGCTCTATAGAGGTATGGTTGCCCGAAAAGAAGAGGTAGGACACAAGCATCGCACGATTGTAAACCGCTTAAAAGAATTTTTAGATTCAATCTGTAATGACGAACGATTCGATACAGCTATTTTGCCGATTGGCGATGGTATGGCAATAACTAAAGTAAAATAACAAAGGAGAAACCTTATGTATATAATAGCAGGTCTTGGCAATCCCGGAAAACAGTACGAAAGTACAAGGCACAACATAGGCTTTATAAGTGTTGATTATTTATCGGCATATTTTAAGATAAATATGAATAAATTAAAATTCAAGGCGGTATACGGCGAAGGAACAATAGCGGGCGAAAAGGTTATTTTAATAAAACCGCAGACTTTTATGAATCTTTCGGGCGAAAGCTTAAGAGAGATTATGAGCTTTTACAAAGTTCCCGTCAGCAATCTTATCGTTATTTATGACGATGTAAGCTTAGATACAGGCCGCATAAGAATCCGCCCTCAAGGCAGTGCCGGGGGTCATAACGGTATAAAATCTATTATTTATCAGTTAGCAAGTGATGCATTTCCCAGAATAAAGTTGGGAGTGGGTGCACCGCCTGAGCATTGGGATATGGCAGATTGGGTTACGGGCAAATTTTCTGATGAAGAAATAAAGATTTTGTCAAAGTCTGTCGAAAAGCTGCCCGATGCGATAGAAGAAATGATAAAAAAAGGTCCGCAAAGTGCTATGAATAGGTTTAACAGCAAGGGTTGAGTTAATGGAATTTTTATCAAAACTACTTGAAAAATCAGATGAATACAGTGTGTTAAAAGAACACATAACACAAGGCGAGGTGCCGGTAAACGTCTCGGGATTAACCGAGTCAACAAAGGCGCATCTTGCCGCTTCGTTATGCAAAAATTTAAATCGTTCGGGTCTTTATGTGACCGACAGCGAATATCAGGCAAAAAAAACCGCGGCAGATATTGAGTTCTTTTACGGAGTAAATACACTTTATTATCCCGCAAAAGAAATTGAGTATTATTCTGTCGATGCAAAAAGCAACGAGTATATAAACGAAAGATTAAAGGTTTTAGAAAAGCTTGCAAACACAACCGAAAACACTCTTACGGTTATGAGCACAGATGCACTTTTGCAGTTTACAATTGACTATGATGCCTACGTTTCGAGTATTATGACGATAGCGGTAGGTCAGGAGCACAAAATAGAAGAACTGGCAAAACAGCTAGTTGATATGGGCTTTTCGCGTGAAGAAATTGTTGAGGGTTGCGGTCAGTTCAGCATACGTGGCGGAATATTGGATGTATTTACACCTCAGGCAGAAAATCCGTACCGTATTGAATTTTTTGGCGACGAGGTCGATTCGATAAGAGAGTTCGACCCTATGTCACAGATTTCGATTGAACAAGTTGATTCTGTTACATTAAGTGCAGTAGATGAAGAATACAGGGCATCTGACGGCTATCCGTCAATACTTCAGTATATCAGCCGAAAATCGTTGGTATTTATGGATGAACCGCACCGAATAAGCGAACGTGCTGACGGTCTTTTGTGGGATGTTAGCGAAACAGTTAAGGCACTTTTAGAAAAAGAGGTTATAACCGAGGCAAAAGAGCAGTATATACACAATTTTTCCGAAACCTTAAAAGAACTGCTTGAGCGCGACTTAGTAGGTCTATATGCGTTGCCGCATTCGTGCAAAGAGTACAGACCAAAGGCAAACGTAAGCATAACTGTCGGTGCTA
>JAZOBB010000040.1:0-7810 GCA_045595745.1 Clostridia bacterium
AACGACAAAGAGCCTTTTCCACGTATTTCCATTTTGTCAAACACTGCCGTTTTAACCGTCAATGTTTTCTCGGTAACAACAGTTGTTCCGCTTGTTTTAGCACGCAAGGTATATTGTGTTTCAGGCACTACATCACCGGAAACCACAAGCTCTGTTGACTTTTCATCAATTGTATTTAAAATAACTTTACCATCATCAGGAGTTACTGTCCATTCAAAGCCGGCAGAGGTAATCACATCGCCTGCATCAGAAAAGGCTTTAGCCGAATATTTATATTTTTGAGTTTTGCCAGCCGGAGGGACACTTAACACATCACTTCCGCTTATTTCCGACGCAGAAACCACTGTTGACGGTCTGACATAAATATTATCTATATCAAAACCAGGAGCAGTAGTAGTAAATGCCCTGAATTCGTTTAATGCAGTAAATGCATTTAACATTCCTGCATCCTGGCATGCTAACTCATCGTTTACATAGATATCAACAAGACCTGTTGTTATTGATATTTCTAATTTAATGGAATAAACAACGTCTAATTGATAATTGGGAACAATAACCTTATCTTCTTCTGCGTGTTTGTAAACGATATCTCCGTCTACAGTCTCGACAGAGCAGCCAATTATATCATTCTGCATTAATCGGATAATAACATTGCCGTTTGATTTTGTACTGTGCTGACAAAAATCAGCGCCGGCACTTATAGCACCTTTCAAATCAGCAAAGCTGCTCTTTAACATTACGTATGTGCCTTCGTCATAATTTCTTATGGCAGCACACTTATTGTCGTCGTGGCTTTCTGTCACAATGGTTCCAGTGCCGCTTAAGCACTGCAAATCATATGCGTCGCTTTTTGGAGTGCTTCCTTCAGTCATAGACTCAAAGTTTTCATAAAAACCTTCGTTGTCTGCAATCGTAATCTGAGGAACAATCATTAATAATAAAGCAACCGTCAGAACTAAAGAAATTACTTTTTTCAGTTTTTTCATCTATCTATATCCTCCATATGAAAATCGCTTATTATTTCGTTATTGGATGTATCAAATACATACGAACGAATCTCACCCACATAATAAGAATCGGTGTTAATTGCGCTATCAAAAAGTACAGTTTCTGTTGTTCCCTCTGTGGCAGTCAGGTCACAAATTCTTATTTCTTTTAATGTTCCGCGCGAATATAACATAGTAACAAGTACGCAATCTTCAGAAAAGCTGTTATTTCTGACTTGTACGCCTGTAATTTTTCCGTCAGCTTTTTGCAAAGCTACTACGCTGTAAGGCTTTGCAGGGAGCGTTGCCGATACACTTACCGGAAAGACTTTCTTAACAAAAGAAGAGTCCTTCGTAACAGTTGCAGTTAAAGTCGCATTACCTCTTCCGGAACCATGACTTATCTTTCCGCTACTGCTGATCACATCTTCATCCGACGACTGCCATGATATTCTTGTACCATTTTCTCCTTCAACCGGCAAATCTAAATCAGCTGTAACCACGCTTGGCATATCAAGTTCTAATCTCGTTGCCGCACGCGCTATATCGTCACTTACATCATAATTAATATGGCGAATAGAAAGGTCGTCTATATACCAGCTGCCATTAGGACCATCTGATGTTCTGACACTACTTATCATCAATCCATATACCGGCATTCCGGTATCATAGGTAGTCTGATTGCTGTTTACGCGTTCGCCATCTAAAAATACATCATAACGATGCGGTATTTCAACACTCTCGCTCAACTGTATAACAATACTCATATGGTGCCATTGTTTTGTTGCAACAGGCCTTACAACATTATTTATTCTGGTATAGTTAAGGTTAAAACCAGCCGAGCCTTCAGAACCATCCTTAAGAAGCGGACCGATTGTAAGTCGGCTTGTGTTGTTAGTCAGATAGAAGTTAACCGATATGAACAATGTTCCGCTGGTGTATTCTTTTCCGAACTCCATTTTAGTAAATGTTACAGGAACGTCTGAGGTTTTATTGTTCTGAGCACGTGTATAGTTTAAAACCGTATTATATGGGTCATCAGGGAAATATACCACCTGTGTATCGGTGTTAATCGGCTTAGTGTCACTGTCGGCAGTTAATATCCAGTCTTTATAGACAGGCTTTACTACTTCACCCGGACTTACAATACCCGTTTCCGCTACAGATTTATACATATCTTTTTCAAAGTCAGCTTCTTCAAAAGTTTCTTTTAAAACAAACTCGCCTTTAGCTGCAACACAAACTTTAAATGTCTTCTTTGCACTTATCGTAGCATTTTCTTTTGCCCTAAAGGTTGCAGTTAATGTTACATATGTATCGTATTTCTGCGGTGTAATTTTTCCCTCATCTGTCATCACATTAGGGCGTGAGGATTTCCACGAAATATCAACTCCGCCTATACGTTTTGCCAAGCCTTTATTATATTCTGCAGGCAACGACAAATCTTGGGTAATCATATACTGGCTTTCGTCTGTCACCTCACGGAAGGTGTATAAGGTCAGCGCATCATTAAGTAATTTTTTAGTCGGAGCCACGGTCTCTGAAAAAGGAGCAACTGTAACTTCAAAAGTTTTAGCAGCCTTAACATCCCCTCTAACAACAGCTGCAGTCAAATTAACCTTTTCTTCTTTATCTGTCGGAGTAACGAGTCCCGTTTCGCCGATTACCTGTATAATATCTTCATTTGAAGAACTCCAAATAACGGTTGTCTCATACTCGAAATGATTGCTTAATTTCAAATTTTCTGTAACATAAGAGCCGTTCATTGAATTTGATATTTTTTCAGCCACTTCTTCAGCTGCCTCTTTGTTTGCCATCGGCGGTTTTGCTTGTGTTACAAACACATCATCTATTAAGAAAATCGCTCCATTTTTATTTGTACCGCTTCGGGTACTACCAAAGGCAATAGAAGCAAGATTTCCTGCATTGTTCGCCATCTTCAGATTCTCAAAAAGCTCTAAGCTGTCATTTTTTTCATCATAAATTGAAAAACTATATATTCTTCTGTCATAGTCGGCTGTAATTTCTGCCATTAACCAAACATCTTTTTCCGGTATGGAATTAAATGGAATTTTGTCAGTAAATATCGCTTCATCACCCGGGCGCAAACCATTTTTATCAAAGTTTACACGCATAGTTTCGCGATAGCCGTCGACGTCTTCTAAATGTACGTAAAGACATCTTGCTGCATCATTGCGTTTAAAACGGAATCTGATATTTGCAACGCCTCTTTCTAAAGGAGCATTAACCATCGTTTCGCCGCTTCGCTTTTCAAGAAATTTCGAAGCAATAAGTATCGCAGATTTATCGTTTACTGTTGTACGTTTATACTGCATAAGAAGATTGTCAGAAGCATCTCCTTGTTCCAGTGTGATTTCAGTATCATCGGTATAAGTTGCCTTTGAACTGTTTACTTCTTTCCAGCCATTATAGCCGTTTAAATTCTGGCTTGCTGTTGAACCATTGTCAAATGTTTCATAAAGGAAGTTCTCGCCTTGCGGTAAAACTATAAGTGAAAATGTTTTTTCGGCAAATAAGCTTTCGTCATCTTTAGCGGTTAGCTTTGCCGTTAATTTTACATTTTGCGCCTGCTGGGTTTTGGTTAACGTACCATCGGCAGCAATAATTCCGCTTGGTTCTGACTTCCACTCTACATTTGCGCCACCAAACGTTGCGGCTGTTCCTGAGTTATATTCCTGCATAAGATTTAATGTGTTTCTTACGCCGTATATTGAATCTTCTGAAATAGCAGAAAACTTAAATTCGCTTATTGTTTTTTCTATCAATTGTTGGGTAGGTGGAACATTTTCGATAGCAACAGCGTTTTCTAACAGCTCATTATTTGATAAATAACTTTCGTCTGTCGCAGTCTGTTCATTCTCCTCAATCTTCAATTCTGAACCTTCTGTTGTTGCTAAAACACCGTCAACAATATTTATGTTTTCATCATCTGCATTTAAGGATACATACCCCTCTTGATTTTGAAGACTGCTATCTGTTTCTTCCTGAGCAAAAACCGGCAAAGAAACATTTGTAAAAAATGCGACCAAAACAATCCAAAAAATCATTTTTTGTAACAGCGAAAACTTACCTTTTATTTTCATAAGAATCCTCCTACTCTCGTTCTCTCACTTAAAACATTCTCTTTTTTATAGTAAAAATGTGCCTGTTTTAATAGAAGTTTTTATTTATTCTTTTTTGAAGATTTTACTTCCAAAACTGTATTATTATAAAAACTCACACATTTCTAAAGATAAAATATTACCTGCAATAAATGCTGCCTGCAAATTACACACCTCGTCAATATAATGCACATGGTCAGCAAATAAAGGCTGGGGTAAATTTTTAATAAATCCGTTTAAATCAATAATCGGAATTTTATAATTATTCATCACCTTATTTGCAATATTATTATATATAATTACATCATTGTTCGTACGAGAAAATGACGTACATAATTTTTTGTGTATTTCATCATCTACCGGTGTGGTATTGACCCATACCATTTTTTTGTTTTTTCTTAACACAAATGAGACAAGCTCGTTCAGATTTTCTTCATATGTTTTTTCATCTATCTGTCTTTTGTAATTTTGAGTTTTTATGTCATGCAACCCGCAATTAACTAATAAGATATCATATTCAACCGGTGTTTGCTTTATAAAATCTAAAACATGACTGCTGTCTCCTCCGTTTATGCCAGATTTATTATTTAAATCTCCATGCTCAAGATTCTTCCCTTTTCTGTCATATTCTAAAAAACCTTTTAAGTATTGTTCAAGATACGGACCATAATATATTGATATACTATCTCCTAACACAAAAAGTTTCTTCATCTGTTTTCTCCATTCGTTTTGTTGTTATGCTATTATTTCTAAATTTACAACTATAATTTTACTATCATTACTATTAAATATCAACTGACAAAAAAAAAGAAAGTATGACAATTTTAGGATATAAAGTAAGTTTAATACAACATTGCTTTTTTCCTCCTTTGTTGTATAAATACCGTCAGGATAAAATCCATGATCAAGTACCGCACGCAGAAAAACTGCGTTATTGTTAAGTGAAAATTTGTTATCCTTAATTGAGACTTCTCTCATTCCAAAATAACTTTTTACAACATCTTCACCGAATCTGATTTCAAGGTCATAAAGTCTGCCACAGCCTATTTCCCACAGATTTAGCTCTGAAAGGACAATCTGGGCATGAAAAGTATCGTTATTTATATTAATTTTTGCACTGCTTGTGGCTTTCTCTTTGTAGTAAGATAAAAGCTCTAGCTCTCCGCTTGCCGACACTTCTCCCGTAACAGTAAGTATACCATTTGTGATATCAGGATATTATTTGAAGAATTTTATATGTGTTTTGGTTACAAACTCAAGCCATACTGTCTGCCATATTCCCGCAGTTCTGGTATAATAGCAGCCATTTGAGTTATATTACACACTTGCGCCACTCTGATCGCTGCATCCGGCGCAGATACAAACTATATCAAGTTAATTTTAGGTCATACTGACTATGCGTTTATAGCCGATGTTTACACGCATACAGACGTCTCTAAATTACAAAATTCAATCAATAAAATTTAAATAAGAACATAAGACAATGTTCAGGTAATATACAAACAATAAACGTGCGCAGAATAACAAACAAAACCGCTCAACACTATCTGTTAAGCGGTTTTGTTTGGAAAAGTTGAATGGTTTAGATGCACATATAAAAATAAGCTCTGCTTTCGCAAAGCTACCTTAACCTCTTCCTTATTAACTATTACTTATTACTTTCCAAAAATCGATAAGTCTTTTTAGGGAATAGTGAAGAGTGAATAGGTGATAAGTAAAATCGACATTCCTCTATCGAAGAATGTCGATTTTTGGAAGAGCCGAACGGTTTAGATGCCACTATTCAATGAATTTATTTTATTAAACTTCACTTCCGGTGAATGCTGACCTCTTTTATCAAGAACATATATCTTTCAATTACAATTTTATATTCTTTTCCTGATTTAAGTCCCTGACAAAAAACAGATACCATATATTCAACTATCGACAGTTAAAATTTATGGTATCCATTTAATAATTAAATTTTCTTTGAACTAACAGAAACTATCAGTTCTTCGTTACACAAATTCTTTTTCCATTGTGGCCACGCACTAACATTCTTTGCAATTTTGTCATAACTTGTTTTAGTGATTTTGCATTTAATTTCCTTTGTTTTTGTTACTTCAATTTCTTTAAAATTACTCATCACTGTTATCTCCTTCTGTTTCATCATAATATGATAAATATGCTATGCTCTCATATTCCAAATAAGTCATTGCCATCATAGGATTACGAATATAAGCTTTGCTTCTATCCCAATCAACATTGTATCCATCTTTTTTCTTTCGTTTTTTTACTCCCCATTTTGCGGATGTCATTGCAAATAAATCAATATAACGTCTTGGACCAACACCTGAAAACGGAGTGAATACAAGCTTTTTGTTTTTATCAGTCACAGTTGTTGAAATTTCTTGCTTATAGAAATCTAGTGCTTTACTTTTTGGATACGGTTCAATATAAACTACTTTTTTTATTCCTGCAGCAGATAAAGAATTTCTTTGCACAGGCACACATGAACAATATTTTTATCCTGATTATTTTGCATATCAGCCTGATTACGAAGAAAAGCTTTTGATGATGGCAAAGCTTCATTCTGAAAACGGCTACGAATTTATTTTCAGTCAGGATTTGGTTTAAAAAGAAAGGAAAAATTATGACAACCTTAACATATAAATTTACTGGTAATGAAAAAATACCTGCAGAAATAACATTAAATGAGTATTCAACCCCTGTCTGGATTCAACAAAAATGGGAAAATGGCGAATATGCCGAATATATTCGCAGAAATGGTTGCGGGCACTGTTGTACTGCAATGGCACTTAATCTTAATGGTGTAAAAATTACACCTCATGAAGAATTTGAACTTTGCAGAAAGCTATGGGGCGAACCTCGTATGTATGAGCCATTTGATGAGGATAATTTTATAAGCGCAAGTGGAATTGTTAAAATAATTAAGCATTTTGGTGTTTTTGCAGAATGTTTTGGCATTGAAAATGAAAAAAGTAATAAATCGGCAAAGCATATAGAAGAAATGCTTTTAAAAGGTAAGCAAATAATATTGTGGTCACATCCGTCAGAAAAGCTTTTAAATAATCCGTTTTCGCCTGGAGAACATTACATTTTAGCAGTCGGCATAGGTGACGAAGGAAAAATTCTTATTGCAAACAGTTCAGAACGAGGCGCAACAAAAGACGGAATTCAGCATACAGACGTTGAAACAATAGCCAAAGTACTGTACGAAGGCTGTGCACCTTTAGATTTTACCTGGGGCCGATATGACCTTGCACACAGCGGTGGATATGTAGTTATTGGATAACATTGAATGAAATATATTAAACCTCCAAACCCCGCAAGCATATATAATGGGGCAACTCTCTAACGATTTATCCTTGCATCCTGTGAGCTTAATCAATCTCATCAAAAATTTTAAAAAATATTAAAGCTTAAAAAAGCTCTTATTTACAGGGTTTACGCCCATTTCTTTAAATTACTAATTTCGGTGAAGCATTAGACACCATCCAGCGCAAAATGTGCGAGAAAAAGACGATTGTTCCGGGAGTTAAGTTTTAATTTTTCCATAAGACATCTATATTAAAAGCAATAAATATCCACCAGCATATCAATTAATATGCGGGTGGATATTTATTTTAAATAACATGATTATTTTTCCACTTACCTTTTTTGAATCGGTACTCAAAAATTATCTTTCTTATTACCCGGTCA
>JAZOBB010000041.1:0-5924 GCA_045595745.1 Clostridia bacterium
ATTGAAAAAGCGCGTGGTTGCTTGCTTTTTACGAATTTGAACTCTACCGTACCAACGTACGCCGACGAATTCAAATTCGTAAAATCTAACTTCCTTTTTCGAAGCCTGCCAGTGTGTCGATAGTTTATCGACACACTGAAACTTCGCATTTAGCGAAGTTATTTTTTATTGCAAAGTATCCCATTCTTCATACATCTGCATAAGCTGTTCTGACAGCTCATTTATTTTGTCGGTTATTTCTGCCGCCTTTACGTAATCGGTAGCACATTCAGGCGATTCAAGCTCTGCCGACAGATTTTCGATTTCTTCTTCGGTCTGTGCTATTTGCTCCTCAATTTTTTTAATTCGGTTTAACCTTTTGCGTTCCTCGGCATCCTTTTGCTTTTTCTGTAAATACTCGTTTTTACCCGATTGAGATTTTTGTTCAGCTACAGCCTCTACACTTTCGGTCTTACGTTTTTCAAGATAATAATCATAGTCGCCGATATAATTTATAAGACCGTCTGTTGTCATATATATAACTCTGTGAGCCAGCTTGTTTATAAAATAACGGTCGTGCGATACAATAAAAAGTGTTCCCTCGTATGCTAAAAGTGCATTTTCTAATGCCTCGCGCGATGCGATGTCTAAATGGTTTGTCGGTTCGTCTAACAGCAAAAGATTTGCGCCCGAAAGCATCAGCTTTAAAAGAGAAACCTTTGCTCTTTCGCCGCCTGAGAGCTCTGAAATCAGCTTAAATACATCATCACCACGGAACAAAAACGCCGCCAGGGCACTTCTTACCTGAGTCTGTGTCATCTTAGGATAAGAATCTGCCACCTCATCAAACACAGTTTTTGAATAATCCAGATGGTCTTGTGTTTGGTCGTAATATCCTATATCTATGTTTGCTCCAAGCTTAACCGAGCCTCCCGATGGCTCAAGCTCATTCATAATAAGCTTAAATAAGGTAGTTTTCCCGCAGCCGTTCGGACCAAGCAGAAAAACACTTTCTGCATGGGTTATATGCATAGATGCATTTTTAAACAGCTGCTTTGCGCCAAATCGCATAGCGAGGTCAGAGCAAACGATAACATCATTTCCACCGCGTTTGTTTACAGAAAACGAAAAACGCATTTCATCAGGCAATGCATCAGGGCGGTCTAAGGTCTGCTCTAAGCGGTCAATTACTTTTAGCTTGCTTTCAGCTGTTTTTATATTTTTTTCTCTGTTCCATCTGCGTTGCTGTTCGACAATTCCCTCTAAACGCGCAATCTCTTTTTGTGTATTTTCGTATTTACGCTCTTGCGCCTTGCGGTTTTCCTCTTTTTGCTTTACGTACTGTGAATAGTTGCCGTTATAAACGGTCAGTTTTCCGTTTTCTAATTCGAAAATTTTGTTTGCAACCTTATCAAGAAAATACCGGTCGTGAGAAATTACTAAAAACGCACCCTTATAGTCACGCAAAAAATTCTCCAGCCACTCAACAGACTGAATATCCAAGTGGTTTGTCGGTTCATCTAAAAACAGCAGATTTGCCTGACTGAGCAATATCTTGCACAAGAATACGCGTGTTTTCTGACCGCCGCTTAGACTGTTAAAATCCATATAAAGCTCATTTTCATTAAAACCAAGCCCTAAAAGACTTGCTTTAGCAACGCTTTTATATGTAAAGCCGCCCTCCTGCTCGTATTTTTCCTGAAGGGCATGCTGTTTTTTTGCTAAAGCCAAAGCATCACCGTTACCCGACTCAATATCTCTTGATAGCTGCTCAAGCTCATGTTCTGTCTGCATCAAATGCTCAAAAACTGTCATAAGCTCGTCCAGCACTGTCTTTTCAGAGGTCAGATTTGTTTGCTGCTGCATATATCCAATTGCTGTGCGGTTGTTTTTAAAAATTTCGCCACCGTCATCAGACAGCTCTCCGAGCATAATTTTTAAAAGTGTGGTTTTTCCCGTTCCATTTGCTCCCACAAAGCCGATTTTGTCATGCTCGTCAATCGAAAACGAAACATCGTCAAACAACACATCTGTGCCGAAGGCTTTTTTTATTTTTGAAAGATTCATTAAAATCATTACTATCACCGAGGATTATAATACCACAAAACTTCTTTTTTGTAAACAAAAGATTTATCCTTAATTAACCAAACCCTCGCGCGAGATATTTATGTTTGCCGTAACATTAAAGCCTGAGCGGCTATAGTGCTCCTGCCAGTCGTACGAAAGCCATTCGTTCCAGTCGCCAAATTTCATTTTTGCACGTTTGCCAAAACCGACAACATCGGCTTGACACTGCGATTTTGTGTGTTCTAAAAATTTTTCAAGCTCTGCTTTTATGCGGTCAGATGCTAATTTGTTAAGGCCGTCTGTTCCCAACTTTTCCATATCGGCATCGGGACATTCTACAAGCTCGCCTAAAAGATATATCTTAACTGATAGCTGTGGCTCATCGCCCAGCGCATCTGCACACAGCTTAGGCATTTTATCTTGCGTAAGTCTTAGGGTTATATTTTTATCTTCGTCTGTAACAGATGGCATAGATATATAGGTTTCTTTTAGCTTGCCGGTCAGCATATGATATGCGACAGCATCGTGGGTCGATAAAACCTGCTTGAGTTTCCCGTCTGATAAAACTGCCATACCCGAAACATCAGTTTGGTTCTCTCCGCCGACAGACAGTTCGCCTGCGTGGTAATCCCTATAGGCTGTATTATCTTCGTCTGATTTGTTTTCTTTTACCAGGTTTGCAACAGGCAAAACCGGCTCCTGCCCCGGAGCTGATAAATTAAAATACAATTCGCGAAGTGTGGTAGAGGGCATATAATCATTGTTGTTATTTGAAAAAATAAGGGTGTAGTATTTAGCCGGATTTATCTCAAGCGACGGGTTTGCCGTACGCATATATTCTTCAGCCGGGCAAAGAGTAAGTGCGGTATAGGTGTTGGGGCTGAACTGGCTGTTTTTCATAAAAAGGGTTACATAGTCAGATATGCCGTCTTGCGCAATATCTTCTGAAAACAAAAGAAGCTTTATATGCGACAGGTTTATTTCTTTACTTAAGCTGTTTTCTGCGGCAGACAAGGCAGTATAAAAATCTCTTGCGCTGACGGTTAAAACGGTAGTGTTTTTATTTTTAGCTGCATCGTCAGACCCTTCGGAAGAGGAGCCGCCGCCTGAACTTTCGCCTCCGCCCGATGAGCCGCTTATTGACAGAGGACGGGCAAATTGCACCGATACAGTTATGCCGTCATCGGCTTTGTCAAGCCCCAACGCGACGGCATATGCCATTTCGGTAATTTCGTGTGAATATCTGCAACCGCCAAGCGGCACACAAAGCAGAAATACTAATAAAGCGACTGCCAGCTTATGCTTCATAACCAGCCCTCCCTTTGTTTTTTATACGTGCCAAAAGCATAACTAAAATAGGCAAGACCACAGTAAAAGCAAACAAAAAAGGTGATGCCTTTTGTGATATCCGCATTGTATCGAGCACACTAGGCGGAAGATATCCTATTATAAACATTGCGGAGGCAGCCGGAATAATAAAAAGTTTTTCGTATTTTGTTTTTGTGGCTTGACCGAGTATTTCTACAATAAAGTTTTCTGTTAGTGTAAGGTAGAGAAGCGATGAGCTTATCCAAACGGGATAAAAAATCGCCTCGATGCTTTGTGAGTTATCGCCCAGTCTGATTATGCGGCTGACCTGATAGATTGGCATAAAAAGCTCACCGCTTTCGGGGTATTGGGTTGTCAGAACATATCCGAGCATAATTATAAGCTGTATGAGAACTGCTAAAATTGTTCCCCAATATACTGCACGGCGAAAAATCTTTGGCGACTTAACGTACGGATATAAGAGCATTATATAGATTATATCCGAATACATTAAAATGGCAGAAAATGAGTTTTTTATTACCTCTGACCTACCCAGACCCCAGTAAGGAAAAAGATTGGTTAGCCTGTAGCTGCTGCAGGATGCAATAATAACAAGTGCTAAAGCGGCAATTATTACCGGCACAAAAATGGCATGCAGTCTTACTGCACCTTCTATGCCTCGATACGCGACTGCAATTATTACAATGCCTACCAAAACTGCTGTTAAAAGAGCGGGTATTCTGTAAGGGGTTATTAAATTAATGGTTTCTGCCGCCAAACGCAAGGTGATTGCTCCTTTAAAAAGCAAAGGCAAAAGTATTAAAACCGACACAAGCCATTTAAGCCCTGAGCCTCCCAGCTCTTCGGCTATGGTTATAATATTTTTGCCCGGAAAACTACGATAAAGCCGCAGTATTACCGCAACCAGTGCTAAAAAAACAAGTCCTGAAATTAAGGCTATCATCCAGGCGGCGTTTCCTACCTGCTTGCACAAGAGCTGAGGAAGACCTAAAAGCACTTTAATAATCAGGGCATTTATAAGAACAGATGCGGTTTCAAATTTTCCGAAGCTTATAATTCTATTTTTCACTGTCGTCACCTTCGCTTTCGTTTTTAAAGCTTTTATCGGGGTCTTGCTTTGAGTTGTTATAATCAGGCTTCGAGGTTTTTTTGTAATCGCGCCCTATAAACATTGTGCGTAAAAATCCCTCGCGTGTTCGGGGGGATACAGGAGCTAAAAATCTTACGCCAAACGATTTTGTTGTACAAAGCATAGCAAAATGCAAGAAAAGACAAACAGTAAAGCCTAAAAATCCTGCTATTGCACTTGCAAAAATATACACAAATTTCATAATTCTAAAGGCTATTCCTAAATTATAGTTAGGAGTGCTTAAAGAGCCTACGGCAGTAAATGCCACGATTATAATTATAATGGGGCTTACGATGTTTGCCGAAACTGCCGCCTGCCCCAAAATAAGTGCTCCCACTATGCTTATTGACGGTCCGCCTATGTTTGGAATTTTAATTTCAGCTTCGCGTAAAAGCTCAAACGATACTTCTAAAACCACAAGCTCGATTAAGGTCGAAAAGGGTGTTACCTCAAACGATGCCTCTAAGGCATATAAAAGGTCTGTCGGTATCATTTCGTGATGGTATTGCGTAATAACAATAAAAAGTCCCGGTAAAAGCACAGAAATAATGAGCGAAATATAGTGAACTAACTGCAAAAGATTTGCATACGGCATTCGCATATATCGGCTGTCGGGGGTTTTCATAAAGGTAAAAAAGGTGGCAGGCATTACCAGAGCAAAGGGGCTTCCGTTTACCATTAAAACTACGTTTCCGTCACAAATTTCCATCGAGGCGCGGTCAACTCGTTCGGTTGCAAGAATTTGTGGAACAAGCTTTAAATTTGAGTCTTCTAAAAAGCTTTCTAGCTCTTCGGTAGTAAAAATATAATCAACATCAACTTGCGCAAGACGATTTTTAATCTCTTTTACCAGACTGTCGTTTGCCAAATCTTTAATGTACATAAGGGCGCAGGGAGTTTTGCTTTTGTTGCCCACTGACATATTTTCAATGACTAAATTTGAATCCTTTATGGTCTTTCTGATAAGTGCGGTGTTCATACGAATAAGCTCGGTAAAGCCTTCTTGAGGACCTAAAACCGAGCCTTCGGTAATAGGCTTTTGCAGACTTCGCTTTTCCCAGCCTTTAACATCGGCAACGTAACACAGAGAGATTCCGTCAACAAAAATTCCGCATCCGCCAAAGCAGACAAGGTCGATTGCCTGCTCATACGTTTTGCAGGGCACGACATCGTTTTGAGTTATAAGCTGGCGGCTGATGTATTCTTCCTCGGGGCATTTGGGCGGCATAATAGCCGTCATCTGCATCAGTGGCTTTAAAACAAAATGCCCTATGTTATCACGGCTTGACAATCCGTCAAAATAAAAAATAAAGGCATCTGCCACGCGGTCGGGCAAAACGACCTTAAACCAGCGCAAAATCAGGTCTCCTGACTTTGGATAATTCATAAATTCCTTTATTTTTTCAAAGTTTTTGTTTAC
>JAZOBB010000042.1:0-6352 GCA_045595745.1 Clostridia bacterium
GTATATTTACCTACATATGCGATAAAAATGCTTAGCATAACTAAAGCGGTTTTTAATTCTTTACTTACAGGAATAAACGGAATTAAATATAAAAGCATAAAGAAAAATATGCTGATTGTATCGCTTGTAATTACGATTTTCTTAGTGCTTACATTTAATCTTACAACAAAAATTGATAATAATTGTATTACAAATGCCATTGTTACAAATGAAGAAATAATACCAATTAAAGAATCACTTATTCCAATATGCGTTAATAATTTCGCTAAAAAAGCATCTGTTACCAACAGCGAAACAAAATATTCCACCGTGCATTGTGCCATATACGATGCTCTAGAACGTTTATACTCCTGTGAATTAAAGTCCATTAGTGTCACTCCTTTTCTATAATCATTATAATGCAATTTTTTATTATTTCAATATGTTTTTTTACGAAAATTTTTCGAATTTCTTTTTAAGCATTGCAATTAAAAATTTTATAGGCTATACTATGTTTGGGGTGGGATGGCTATGATTACTTTATCGAAAATTGCTAAGCTTGCTCACGTATCTGTTTCTACTGTTTCTAAAGCCTTTTCAGGCAGTAGTGAAGTAAACGAAAAAACACGTGAGCTTATATTTGAAATTGCAAAACAAGAAAATTGTTTTAAAAAATATTATAACGTAAAATATCCTAAATATGTTATTGCTGTTATTTGCCCGGAATTCAGAAGCAGATATTATACAACATATCTTTCGTTGTTGCACGAAGAGCTTTCTAAATATAATTGCGAAATATCAGTTGCCGCAACAGAATTTTCAAAGGAAAAAGAAGAAGATTTGCTTGAATATTACACCAAGCATTCAACCGTCGATGGCATAATAATTGTTAATCCTAAAACTAAACTTAATATAGATGTCGACATTCCAATTGCTGCAATTGGCTACTCAAATAACGAAAACGAAATTATTAGTATTAATGGCGATTTTAATGAAACAATTTCAGAAGCAATAGCGTACTTTAAAGAAAACGGAGTAAAAGATATAGGTTTTATAGGAGAAAAACTTACAACAGGCAAATTTAACTGTTTTAAAAATGCTATGGCGGCACATGGAATTAAAATTAATGAAGATTTTATTGTAATTTCTGACGAACGCTTTGAAGAGGGCGGATATTTAGCAATGGAAGAATTATTTAAACGGAGTGCTGTTCCACGAGCAATTATTTGCTCTTATGATAATTTAGCCTTTGGAGCGATGGTCTCAATTTTTGAACATGGTCTTAAAGTTCCTGATGATATAGCAGTTTTAGGTATGGATGATGTTCGAGAAGCGAAATATATGAATCCGCCGCTTTCGTCAATAAATCTTGGAATAGGTATAGCTTGTGAAATGGCTGCAAAAGAGATAATAAATAAAATAACTGACAAACCTGTAAATTATGAAAATTTTATTCAATATAAACTTAATTTAAGAAAATCAACTGAATTAAAATAATAAACATAAAAGGTGATTTAATTTATGAAGAACGAGCAAAAAGGCTGTGCCGCAACACCTTCTACAAAATCAGGCGGTATTTTTTACTTTGAAGACGATCATAGAGATAGGGCTGCCCGCTATACCGTAAAATATGGTGTAGCATTTAAAAGAGGCGGTACAAAATATATCTCTGAGCTTATACAAAAAGGAATAGACGACGGCACAAGAACGGCTACAATTACAGGTAACTGGGATGTTGAGTCACATATACGCATTCCGTCTGATTTTACATTGATATTTGATGGTTGTTATCTTAAAATGGCAGATACAACCTTTGACAATATGTTTGTAAATGAGCATTATAACACTGAAATCGGTCGTGCTATTTCAGGTACTGACAAAAACATAAAACTAATCGGCAAAAACGGTGCAATTATCGACGGGGGTACATATAACGGTCTTTCTGAATTCAACCATAGTAAAGAGGGCAGACCTTCAATTCGGTTAAATGTTTTAATATCTTTTAGCAACGTTGACGGATTTGAAGTTACCGGTCTTAAAATGCATAATTTCAGATGGTGGGCATCTTGCTATGTATATTGTCAAAATGGTCACATCCACGATATGGACTTTAAAGCTGATGACACTTGTATAGACAAAGACGGCAACGTATATCACGGTCTTTCGCTTGACCTTTATTATGATATGCACGTAAAGCAGGCGGATGCCATTGATATAAGAAGAGGTTGTCACGATATTGTTATAGAGGATATACGCGGTTTTGCAGGCGATGACCTGGTGGCTCTTACTTGCTTAGATGGTAGCGATTTAAAAAATTATTCGGTAGAAGGTATGCCAGACGATTTATGCAATATAACTATTCGCAATATAAACGGTTGCGCCTTAGATGCTTGCGTACGTATTCTTTGCCAGGGTAATTCAACTCTTCACGATGTTCTTATAGACGGTGTATGCGATATGTCTGATAAAATAAGTGGAATCAACGGCAGAGGACAGCATGCAATCAGATTAGGAGACAGCCATATTTTATACGGTTCTCATTTAGGCGAGGGTGATAAATGTTATAACATAACCGTAAAAAATGTACGTTCAAGAGCTGTGTATGCCATGTATTTTGGTGGCAAACCAATCAAAAATTTAGTTTATGAAAATATTGAAACCTTTGACGATGGTGGATATATAGATAATCACTGGGAAACAAATTAAAAAGCTACACAAAAATTTTATATATATTAAAATGAGGTGTTAAAATGGAGACATTAAGTTTTAACTTAAGTAACAAATGTGGAACATTTAAAGCATTAAATGCCGTATGTGGCGCACCGTGGCACAAAAGAGGAGTAGCAAATCCAAACAGAAGTAATTTAAGACATTACAAAGAAGCCAGAATTCCTTACTGCCGAAATCACGACCAGGGATTTTCGGTTCATTACGGCCACGACATCAGTAAAATATTCAGATATTTTGACGCTGATGCTTATGACCCGGAATCTTATGACTTTGCTTGTACTGACGATACGGTTTTAAAAACCTTAGAAGCAGGAACAGAAATGTTTTACAGACTGGGAGAATGTATTGAACACGAGGTTAAAAAGCATTTTACCGTTCCTCCAAAAGATTTTAAAAAGTGGGCAGTTATTTGCGAACATATAATAAGACACTATAACGAAGGCTGGGCAGATGGTTTTAAATTAAATATAAAATACTGGGAAATATGGAACGAACCAGATTTAGGCAATATGACCTGGGGCGGAACAAAAGAACAGTTCTTTGAATTTTATATCACCGTTGCAAAACATTTAAGAGAGTGTTTCCCTGATATAAAAATTGGTGGCCCGTCTTTAGCGTGGGACAGAGACTTCTTGCGTGAATTGTTAGACGAGGTAAAAAAAGCAAACGCACCTTTTGATTTCCTTACCTGGCATATCTATCCCACCGCACCTGAAAAAGTTATTGTATGGGCAGATGAATTCAAAGAACTTCTTGCCGAAAAAGGTTATGGAAATGCCGAAAGTATGTTAACGGAATTCAACTTCAGAAGCGACGATAAAAGATATGACTATTGCCAGACAGCAAGATTAGGAATAAAAGGCGCAGCCTTTTTAATGGCTACAATGTCATTGTGCCAAAAAGCTCCGTCTATTGATATGCTTTTTTACTATTCATTATTACCGAGCGCAAATTGGAACGGTGTTTTTGACTATTATACTTATGCACCGAAAAAGAGCTATTATCCACTTAAATGGTTTGGTATGTTCTATGATATGGATGCTTACATTCCTTGCGACAACGAGATAGAAAATATATATACGCTTTGTGGTGTCGATAAAGATAATAAAGCTCTTTGTGTTGTTACTTATTATTCTGAATATGACGGAAATCCTGAAAAGGAAATAAGTTTAGATTTCGGCAAAAAAGACAGCAAATACGAAATTTATCTTTTAGATGGCACCAAAGACGGCGAGCTCATAAAAACAACAGATGATTTATCTTTTGTAATTAAAGAAAACACCTGCATTTTAATTAAAGAAATTTAATATTAAACCCTCCGTTAAATAACGGAGGGTTATTTTATAAACCTGCCATAAATAAATATCCTAATGCTAAAATTAATAAAGTATCATCGCAAGAATTCCATATTAATACCGCTATAATCCCTAAAAGTAACAGGTCATCGGCTTTTAAATTATTAAAATTTATTTTATTGTTTTTGTCATTTTTAAAAGGTTTAGGCTCTTTTTTGTTTTGTTGTATGTTCTGAATGTCCTTTTTGACTTCTGAATTATTATATGGTTTTTGCGGAATAACGACCTCTGGTCTGCGTATATACGGAGAATATGGCTTAGGCTCTCGCTTTATAGGCGCAGAAAAATTATTACTTGCGTTATAATATTTCATATTCATAAAAATGCCTCTCTTTCATTTGCAGTTTATTACAGCTTTAAATCCTTTAAAATGTCCATTCCTTTTGCCGCTTCAGCTAATTTTGTCAGCTTTAAAAGCTGTATTGCTCTGTCTATATGCGGTTTTCGCTGACTGCTTAAAAACGGTTTTAAAGCCAATAAAAGATGCGTTCTGTCATCATCAGAACCGCCAAGCTGCGAAAATAATCCCTGCATTTTACTAAGCGCAGATAAATCAGGAATATTAAGCTGTAAATCATTATCAGTATTTGAATCAGGTGTATTATTTTCCTCATTATGCTCATTTGTCAAAGAATTTAAAACAGCATTTATTTTTTCTTGCGGATTGTCACCTAACATCCCCATAAGGGTGTTTATTAATTGACTATTATCCTCGGCCATAATTAAGCCTCCTTTTATTACAGTTTCTTCTTCAGCTCATTGAGCAATTCTGGCTTGCTTTTTAATTCGCCCAACAAAACGTTTAAATCAATATTGCCCATATTTAACTCCGATAGCTTTTGTTGAGCTTTTCCAATATCCAACTGTCCAAGCATAGAACTTAAATCTCCGCTTGAGTTTAGTTTTTCTTTAATTCCCTCTATTTTGGAACTATCTATATTGCTTATAGCTTTTTGCAGTTTCTTTTCAATTTGCTTATCAAACATAAATTATGCCTCGCTTTCATAGTATCAATAACATTATATGCACGAACTGTAGTTAAATGACACATTAACAAATTTTTAGTTTTAATTATATACTGATATATGACTGTTTAAAGTTTGGAGGTCTAAAATGATATACTTAGATAATGCTGCAACCAGTTTTATCAAACCTGAACAGGTTGCTTATGCTGTTTATGATACAATGGTTAAATATGGAGCAAATGCAGGCAGAGGAGGACACAAGTTGTCCAGAAGAGCCGGAGATATTTTATATGAAACAAGAGAAAATTTGTGCCAACTGTTTAATATTAGCGACATAGAAAGGCTTGCTTTCTGTCCTAACACTACTTACGCACTAAATATGGGAATTAAGGGTGTTTTAGAAAAGGGTGACCACGTAATAATAACATCTATGGAACACAATTCTGTTTTAAGACCCATAGAAACTTTGAGAAGCACGGGAAATGTAGCATATACAATAGTTAGAGCAAATGAAAAGGGAGAGCTTTTAACATCTACTTTAAAAAAGGCAATAAGACCTGAAACAAAGCTTATAGTAATGACACACGCATCAAATGTATGCGGAAATGTATTTGATATTTATGGCATAGCTAACTTAGCACACGAAAATAATATTTTATTTATGGTAGATTCGGCACAGACTGCAGGTGTTTTAAATATAGACGCAAGTAAAGTGGATTTACTTGCATTTCCCGGACACAAAGGTCTTATGGGACCTCAGGGAACAGGTGGCTTGTATGTGCGAAAAGGCGTAGACCTTCACACAATTGTTGAAGGCGGAACAGGAAGTGCGTCAGAGCTTTATAATCAACCTGAAGAATATCCAGATCGACTGGAAAGTGGAACGCAAAATGTTCCTGCGATTTCCGGACTTAATGAAGGCGTTAAATTTATTTTAAAAGAGGGGGCAGATGCTATACATCAAAAAGAAGAGATGCTTACAAGACATTTTGTATCCGAAATAAAAAACATAAAAAAAATTAAAATATACGGAGCACAAAATCCAAAATCGCGTGTTAGTACAGTTGCGCTTAATATAGACGGTAAAGATTGTGTAGAAGTGTGTTCTAGGTTAGACAGCGAATATGATATTGCCGTACGTGGCGGTTTGCATTGTTCTGTTTTAGCTCACGAAACTCTAGGAACAAAAGATATCGGCTGTGTTCGTTTTAGCTTTGGTTATTTTAACACCATTTGTGAGGTAAACAAGGCAATTTATGCACTATATAAATTAGCAAAACAATAAACAAAAAACTCCTATGCTTTATATAACATAGGAGTTTT
>JAZOBB010000043.1:0-14026 GCA_045595745.1 Clostridia bacterium
ATTAAAAAAAGTCGCCCACTCGGGCGACTTTTTAGTTGTATTCCGAATATTTTGTACTCAAATTGTACTCGCAATTGTACTTCTAATCTACACAAGCCTTAAGTATTCCTGTCAGCACCTTATAGTTATCAACTGACATTATTGATGCTTCCAAGAGTTCGTTTTTATCTACATTTCCCCAATTCAGGTCATATCCAATTCGTTTTGCCATAAGGCGAATAAACTCACGGATTGAACGGCCATTACCTTCTCTGAATGGATGTATAATGTTGAATTCTGCCATTACATATGCCAAATTATCAAAAGCCTTTTCTTCGCCAGTTTCCTTGAGCATATTTTTCTCTTTTATTTTGGCAAACACTTTATCAAGCTCTCTATCAATCAAGTTTGGTGGATAAAACAGCGTATCCGCTTTACTGATTTGCTCTCGTCTGATTTTTCCGGCAAATGAATAAATATCCTCAAAAATAAACTTGTGTATATTCATAAGATGCGCTTTTGAAAAATTACCCTTAATCGGATTTTTCAAAAGTTCCATTTGCTTAATCAATGTAATTTCTTCTTCGGCAGTTTTAAGAAGCTTGTTATCTCTTATATTTAATTTGTTTTTTAATACATTACTACTGGGATAACAATAGATTGATTGGGTAGTTGTATAAACATCGTATTTTGAAAACATAGTTACACCCTCTGCATATATTTAAGCTTCAATTCTTCGATTACATCAGTATAGCTTACTTTACCACTATCAATTCTTTTGAGGTTTTTAATACTTTCCTCACTAACCGTCATATTTTCAACAGCAAAAGTCCCTTTTAGATTTTTTAAATTACTTTCAAAATCTTTAGATGCCATATCTGTTTTGTTTCTCCAATCTATATATTTCCCTGACTTAATTCTCGCATCAGCAGGCTTTTCTGCATCTTTTGGCAAAAGCCAAGCACCTGCAATTTTCTTGGCACCGGCAATTCTGCCCTCATTACACAAAACTGTAATTCTTCTTACAGAAATTCCCCACATTAAACTTGCCTCTTTTATTGTTAGTATATCCATTTCAACACCTCATTCATATGTATTATATACCAAAGATAGAATAATGTCAATATTTTAGCGGATTTGAGGTTGCGTGGAGTACAATATTTTCATAACATACAGTGATAATGCAGAAAATATGAAAAATGCAGACAGTCAAAACAACTGTCTGCAAAATAAACAAATGTGTATTAAAAGGGTATTATTCCCACTCAATCGTACCTGTCGGCTTCGGAGTTAAGTCGTAGCAAACACGGTTTACGCCGGGAACTTCGGTGATTATTCTTTTTGTAATTTTATTTAAAATTTCCCATTCGATAGGTTCTATTGTTGCGGTCATAGCATCAACAGTGTTTACCGCACGAATAATTACCGGATATTCAAAGCTGCGTGCGTTATCGCGCACACCAACTGATTTAAAATCGGGAATAGCTGTAAAATACTGCCATACTTTTTTGTCGAGTCCGTGCTTTGCAAATTCTTCACGCAGTATTGCATCAGATTCGCGCACTGCCTCTAATCTGTCGCGGGTGATTGCACCTAAGCAACGTACACCAAGACCAGGACCCGGGAACGGCTGACGGTATACCATATTGTCAGGTAAGCCAAGCTCTATACCGCAGGCACGAACTTCGTCTTTAAACAGATAGTATAAAGGCTCAACCAGCTCAAACTGCATATCTTCAGGAAGTCCTCCAACGTTATGATGCGATTTAACAACCTTTGCGGTTTTTGTTCCGCTTTCAACGATGTCAGGATAAATTGTACCCTGAGCCAGAAAATCTATACCCTCTAATTTGCGGGCTTCTTCTTCGAATACACGGATAAATTCTGCGCCGATAATCTTTCTTTTTTCTTCGGGGTCGGCAACATCCTTGAGCTTTCCTAAAAAGCGTTCGCTTGCATCTACATAAACTAAGTTTGCATCAAGCTGATTGCGGAAAACTTCAACAACCTGCTCAGGCTCGCCTTTACGCAAAAGACCGTGATTAACGTGTACGCAGGTAAGGTTTTTGCCGATTGCCTTAATTAAAAGTGCTGCAACAACCGATGAGTCAACGCCGCCGGAGAGCGCAAGCAGTACCTTTTTGTCTCCAACCTGTTTTTTAACAAGCTCAATCTGGTCAGCAACAAAGTTTTTCATATTCCAGTTTGCTTCTGATTTACAGACATCAAACACAAACGGCTTTAAAAGAGCTTTAACCTCTTCCTCGTCATCTGGCCATTTTGCCAGCTTGTTGTCGGTTTTAGCTGCATCGTGTTCTACAGCCATAACGGGAAGCCCTAGATTATAAACTTCATCTGCAACAAAAATCTTTTCGCCGTCAACGATGTTGTTAGGTCCGCCGTTTACGATAATTCCTTTAACATTCGGCATAGCTTTAAGCTTGTCCGCAGTAATGTCGTGCGGATATATTTCGCTGTAAACACCCAAAGCACGAACAGCTCGTGCAACCATGGTGTTAAGCTCGCTGCCAAGGTCTAAAATTACAATCATGTCCTGTTTCATAGTAAACCCTCTTTCTAAAAATTTTGGTTTATAAAGTTGATATAAAAACACCCGTAAGGGTTCGAGTTTTTTATTTTAAATCTTTTAAGTAATCTCTTGCGGCTAAAACTTCTTTTTGAACACGAGATGTAGCCGTTCCGCCGATTAAATCTCTGCCGTCTACACAGGTTTGCATTGATATTGCGTCGTAAATATCTTCTTCAATTAAAGCAGAGCAGGATTTAAATTCATCCATCGTAAATTCATCTAATGCTTTGCCTTTTTTAATCGCCATTGCGACCATTTTGCCTACAACCGCATGAGATTCGCGGAAAGGAACACCTTTTTTAACTAAATAGTCAGCAACGTCTGTTGCGTTTGTAAAGCCGCCCTTTGCACCCGAGAGCATATTATCCTTGCGAATGGTCATTGTGCGAATCATATTCGTAAACACGGGCAAGCAGAGCTTTATGGTATCAATTGCATCAAATACGGCCTCTTTATCCTCCTGCATATCCTTATTATAGGCAAGAGGGAGCGATTTCATAACAGTTAAAATTGTAAATAAACTGCCGTAAACACGACCGGTTTTACCGCGGATTAATTCTGCCACATCAGGATTTTTTTTCTGCGGCATAATCGACGAGCCGGTGGAATAGCTGTCGTCCATTTCGACAAATGAAAACTCGTTGCTTGACCATAAAATAAGCTCTTCGCAAAAACGAGAAAGATGCATCATTAATATTGAAAGACACGAAATAAGCTCGATTATAAAATCGCGGTCACTTACAGAATCCATCGAGTTGTGTGTTACCGAATCAAAGGCAAGCTCGCGAGCAACAAATTCGCGGTCGAGCGGATAGGTAGTGCCTGCAAGTGCTCCTGCGCCAAGAGGCATTACATTTATGCGGCTGCGGCAGTCTGAAAGGCGAGATAAATCGCGCTTTAACATTTCAAAATATGCCATCATATGATGACCAAAGGTTACGGGCTGAGCCTTTTGCAGATGTGTGTATCCCGGCATTATAGTGCCCGAATGCTCGTCTGCCAAAGCTACAACTGTACTCATTGTTTCTTTTAAAAGAGCCGACATTTCGTCAATTTCGTCACGCAGATACATTCTTATATCAAGCGCAACTTGATCATTGCGGCTGCGACCTGTATGAAGCCTTTTTCCCACATCGCCGATTCTTTCAATTAAAATTGTTTCGATATTCATATGAATATCCTCGGCATCTATTTTAAATTCAACCTTGCTATCTTCAATATCAGCTAAAATTTCAAGCAATGTTTTTTGAATCAACGCAGCATCTTCTTCTGAGATAACGCCGCATTTGCCCAGCATCTTTGCGTGTGCAACCGAGCCTAAAATATCCTGCTTATACATACGGGCATCAAAACGAATTGAAGAATTAAAATCATCAACCAATGCGTCTGTTGCCTTTCCAAAACGTCCGCCCCATAGTTTCATACCAGCACATCCTTATAATACAAATAATAAGGTATTATATCACAATTATAAGGCTTTGTCCAGTAACCTACGCAATTTATTTGAAAATACTTGACATAATATTAAAATTATGGTAATATAAGATAAAGTATTGTCGAAGGGCTGTGAGCGTCCAATGATTGAACGGGGCGATATCGAACGGGTTAAAACACTACTTACTGAGAATATTGGAAAAAGAATTAAACTGACGGCTAAAAAGGGGAGAAAACGTGTAATTGTTCGGCAGGGTGTTATTTCTGCGACCTATCCGTCGATTTTTATTGTTGTTTTAGACAGTATTTCTGAATTTGCAGACACAGGCAGAACGATATCATTCAGCTATGCAGACCTTTTAACAAAAAGCATTGAAATAACGGTTGTCGACTCAAAACTTGAAATTAAATAAATTTTATGGGATGTAAAATATTTTACATCCCCTTTATTGTATAAGGGAGAGAATATTATGTTAACAAAAAGAATTGGTTTGTACGCGGGTAAGGATTATCCGTGCGTGGATACATATATATTGCACAAAATAGGCGAAAAAGACACGAGCCGCGGAGCTGTTGTAATAGTTCCGGGCGGTGGATATACGCACGTATCAGAACGCGAGGCAGAGCCTGTTGCGATGAAGTTTGCAGCAGCAGGGTATCACACCTTTGTTGTGTGGTACAGAGTAAATCCTGAAAAATATACCGACCCTATGGAAGATTTGGCACGTGCTGTTGCGATGATTCGCCAAAATGCTGCAGAGTGGAGAGTTGACCCCGAAAACATAAGCGTTTGCGGCTTTTCGGCTGGTGGGCATTTAACTGCATCGCTCGGGGTTTTCTGGGATAAGCCGTTTTTATCTGAAATTACAGGACTTGATAAGGAGCTTTATAAGCCAAACCGCCTTATTTTGTGCTATCCTGTTATTACAACGGGCGAAAAAGCACACGAAGGCTCTTTTCAGGCTCTTTCGGGCGGTGACGAATCCTTGCGCGAGCTTTTATCTTTAGAAAAACAAGTGTCTGATAGCACACCTCCAACATTTTTATGGCATACGGCAGAAGATGCCGGCGTTCCCGTTGAAAACAGCTTTTTATTCGGGGCAGCACTGCACGAGAATAATATTCCATTTGAAATGCATATCTTTCCGCACGGCGGTCACGGACAGTCTATTGCCGAGCCATATGTCAACCTTGATTATCCCCAGGCTCTTTCGCCTGATTGCGCAAAATGGACTGAGTATGTTATAGATTGGCTTAAAAAATAAAATTACAGTCTGCGTATCCACTTAGACAAAAATGTGCACAAACCGTAAAGCGGCAAGCACAAAAGCAGCCATAATAGAAAATAAGGCAGGCAAATCTGACCTAAAATATTAAACGGCAGATGCGAATAATCCCAAACGTTCATATTAAAAACGAGGTTTATTATGCATCCCGAAATAAATTCAACAACACATATTAAAGCAGCACAAAGCAGGCATTTTTTGATGATGCCTGCTTTTTTATATCTGCCGAAAACCAGATATAATATGCAAAAGCACAAGCCGCCTACAATTGCCATTGTCCAATGAGTATAGCCCCGCCACAATACCTCTAAAAGAGAATATCCCGCCGCACCTATCGGAAAAATAAAAATAAAATCTGATTTTTTAATAACGTACTTCATAATTTACACCTTGTTTACAAAGAATGAATATCCGCTTGTCAGCAGCTTTTTAAGTTAGTATTATTTAAAAAACAAAAAAATATTCAATAGACTTTTTAAAATTGGTGTGGTATAATAAATTGATAGAAAAATATTTGATTTTACATAAAAAGGGGCTATTTAAATGTACATTATCAAGAGAACGGAAAATAACATTAAATGCATTAATGACAAGGCTTGGGATTTTGCCAATGTTGCAAACATTGACAAGAACAACTGGGCCGGATATGAGAAAGCTCCAAAAACAACCGCAAAGCTTTTGTACAACGATTATGGTATTTATGTTCAGCTTGAAACCGATGAAAAGCCTTTGCTTGCAAGATATTGCAATCAAAATGATATGGTTTGTCTGGATAGCTGTATGGAATTTTTCTTCCGCCCGAACGAAAATGACCCAAGGTATTTTAATTTTGAATTTAATCCGTTTGGCACAATGTATCTTGGGGTAGGAACATCATTTTACGACCCTGTTCTTCCGGACAAGGACAAAAAATATTTTAATGTTAAATCTTATGTTGATGATAAAAAATGGGTATTGCAATTTTGTATTCCGTTTGAGTTTATAGATGAAATTATCGGCGGTCACACAAAGACAATATATGGCAACCTGTATAAATGCGGTGAAGAAACCTCAAAAATACATTATGCTACATATTATCCTATTTCGATAGAAGAGCCTGATTTTCACAGACCGGACTTTTTCGGAAAATTTATTTTGGAATAAAGTTAAAATAAAAAATTGAATTTTAAGAGGTTTGATTATGATTATAAAATCCGATTGGCACATACATACCGAAAATTCTTATGATGCATCGCTTTCGCTTAACGAAATTGCGAAAAATGCAAAAGAATTTGGATTTAAAAAGATAGGCATTACCGACCATGCTAATTTTAATGACGAAAAGTTTTTAGGTGATTTAAAAAGCTCTGTAAGGAGTGTAAAAGAATTTCAGAAAACACATCCCGAGGTAGTGCTCGGGGTTGAGCTTACACCGATTGAAAAACCCGAGTTTGACTATATTGAAAAAACGGGCAGCAGGGAAGGTTATGTTCCGCCGATTATGAGCAAACCCTTTGAGATAGAGCTTGCACAGACAAAAGACCAGCTGATAAGCTATGGTATTCGCTATGCAATCGGGGCAGCACACTGGAGAGTAGATGTTCCGCAGGCAAAACAGCTTGCGCCCGATGCCAGTGCCATGATTAAAGAATGGTATCGCCAGCAAATGTGGCTAGCCTGTGATGAAAGGGTAACAATACTCGGTCATCCGTGGTACAACGGCAAGGCTATTTGGTACGAGGATTTTTCGGTTATCCCCCGTTCAATGAATATGGATATCGCAGCTGCGCTTAAAGAAAATAAAAAGTATGCAGAATGCAATGCTGGTGTGTTATGCTCGCCTAAAGCAAGCGAAAAATTCCGCATACAATATGCCGAATTTTTACGTGAGCTTTTTGAAATGGGTATACCGATAACCTATGGGTCTGATTCGCACAATGAATATAAAGATGCGCATCTTATGGCAGAAAAAATTTTGGCAAGCGTCGGATTTTCTGACGGCGACTTTTCAGAAATTGCTGATGAGCATCTTTGGTAAAAGGTTAAGTATTTTTATTGTATTTTGTGGCATATAAGAGGTGTTAAAAAGTGAGCTTAAATGTAGGCATAGATATTGGCTCAACAACCGTTAAAGTCGTCGTTACAGACGACGGCGAAATAATATTTAAACATTACGAGCGGCATTATTCGCAGGTGCGCAGCAAGGCTTTGGAAATTTTAAAGCGGGCGCAAAATGCGATAGGTGACCGCTTGTTTGCCGTTGCGATTTCGGGCTCGGCGGGCTTCGGTGTGGCAAAAAGCGCGAATATAGAGTTCGTTCAGGAGGTTTTTGCAACAAGCAAAGCAATAAAAAGCTATGGCGACGACATAGATATAGTAATTGAATTAGGCGGCGAGGATGCTAAAATTCTGTTCTTTACGGGCGGCTTAGAAGAGCGAATGAACGGCTCGTGTGCAGGCGGAACAGGAGCATTTATTGACCAGATGGCAACTCTTTTGAATCTGTCTTTAGATGAGATGGACGAACTGAGCTTAAAAAGCAAAAAGCTTTATCCGATTGCGTCACGTTGCGGAGTTTTTGCCAAATCTGATATCCAGCCGCTCTTAAATCAGGGCGCAGACAAAGCCGATATTTCGGCAAGTATTTTTCAGGCGGTGGTTGACCAGACAATCACGGGCTTAGCGCAAGGAAGACGGCTAGAGGGCAAAATTGCATTTTTGGGCGGACCTTTGCACTTTTTTCATGGTTTGAGAAAACGTTTTGTCGAAACCTTAAACTTAACCGAAGAAAACGCGGTGTTTTCTGAGCTTGGTCAGTTTGCGGTTGCGATAGGTGCGGCTCTTTATGCTGAAGAAAACAGCGGACTGTTTTCTTATGATGATTTAATTGCGCGAATTGAAGATACTACAAACGAAGTCACAAACAGCAGATACTTACAGCCGCTTTTTAAAACCCAAGAAGAATATGAAGAGTTTTGCCTGCGTCATAAAAAAGCATCTGTTAAATCTGTACCGATTGATGAGTACTGCAAAAATGCATATTTAGGAATCGACTGCGGCTCTACAACCGTAAAGCTGGTTTTAATAGGTGAAGATGCAGAGCTTTTATATAGTTTTTATGACTCAAACCGCGGAAGCACCTTAGATATAGTAAAAGAACAGCTTATAAATCTTTATCACATTTGCGGAGAAAAAATTAAAATTTGCTCGGGTGTTGTTACAGGTTACGGCGAAGAATTAATTAAAAATGCCTTTCGAATTGATATGGGTATTGTCGAAACAATGGCGCATTTTACTGCAACACGTCATTTTTGTCCCGATGTTGATTTTATTTTAGACATCGGCGGTCAGGATATAAAATGCTTTAAGGTTAAAAACGATTCAATCGACAGCATAATGCTTAACGAAGCCTGCTCATCAGGTTGCGGCTCGTTTATCGAAACCTTTGCAAAATCAATGGGTTATAGCGTAGCCGAATTTGCTCAAAAAGGAATATTTGCAAAAAATCCCGTTGATTTAGGCTCGCGCTGTACCGTTTTTATGAACTCATCGGTAAAGCAGGCTCAAAAAGAGGGTGCAGGTGTAGAGGATATTTCGGCTGGTCTTTCGATGAGTGTGGTTAAAAATGCTATATATAAGGTAATTCGTGCTCACAGTGCCGATGAGCTGGGCGAAAAAATAGTCGTTCAGGGCGGAACGTTTTATAACGATGCGGTTTTGCGCAGCTTTGAACAGGAACTGGGCAAAGATGTTATTCGCCCAACTATAGCAGGTCTTATGGGTGCATTCGGCGCGGCACTTTATGCTAAAGCTCATATGAAGGGAGAATCTTCTATTATGAGCCTTTCTGAGCTTGAGGCATTTACTCACAGCGCAAAAGCGGCAAACTGTGGGATTTGTACCAACAAATGCAGCTTGACGGTAATTACCTTTTCAGACGGCAAAAAGCATATATCAGGCAACCGATGTGAACGACCTTTAGGTAAGAGCATAGCCAAAGAAGTACCGAATATTTACGAATATAAACGCAAAAGATTAGAAAATCTTGTTTCGGTTTCGGGCAAAAGAGGAAAAATAGGCATTCCCCTAGGACTTAATATGTACGAAAATGCACCTTTTTGGCATGCGTTTTTAACCTCTTTAGGTTACGAAGTTATATTTTCGGGATTTGCATCTAAAGATACATATAAAAAAGGCAGATATTCGGTTGCATCTGACACAGTTTGCTATCCTGCAAAGCTCATTCACGGGCATATTGAAACACTGTTAGAGCGGGGAATAGACACAATTTTTTATCCCTGCCTCACCTACAATTTTGACGAGGGCAAGGGAGATAACCACTATAACTGCCCCGTTGTTGCATATTATCCCGAGCTTTTACGTGCAAACATCGAAAAGCTGTCTAAGGCTAGGTTTTGGTATCCGTATTTCGGACTTCACAGACCAAAGGATTTTGTAAAGAAAGCATATGAATATTTTAAAGAAAAGGACAGCTCAATAACCTTAGCGGAAGTAAAAAAAGCGGCAAATGCTGCATATAATGCATATGACGAGTGGAAATCTGAGCTTTTAGCCGAGGGGAAAAAAGCCTTGGAATATGCCGAAAAGAACGGCAAGCAGGTTTTTGTTTTAGCGGGCAGACCTTATCACATCGACCCCGAAATAAATCATGGAATCGACAGAATGATAAGCTCGTTCGGCATTGTTATCGTATCAGAGGACTGTGTGGCAGATTTGGTCGAGCCGCAAAAGGTTAATGTTTTAAATCAATGGACATATCACAGCCGCCTTTATAACGCGGCAAAATATTGCACGCAGAACGAAAACTGCGAGCTTGTTCAGCTTGTGTCGTTTGGTTGCGGCTTAGATGCTGTTACGACCGACGAGGTAAGAGATATTTTAGAAAACGGTGACAAGCTTTACACCCAGCTTAAAATTGATGATATTGACAATTTAGGCGCGGTTAAAATCAGAATCCGAAGTCTTTTAGGAGCGATAGACGAGCGGAAAAACATCAAAAAGGAGAGTGATGTGTGATGGATAGCGAAAAGAATTATCCCGTTTTTACCGAAGAAATGAAAAAAACGCACACAATTCTGCTTCCTATGATGCTTCCGATACACTTTGCCTTAATGGCTCAGGTTTTGCGTCAGCACGGATATAAAACAGAATTATTAAAAAATGAGTCGCGTTCAGTTGTAGAAGAAGGCTTAAAATATGTGCATAACGATACCTGCTATCCTGCGCTTTTAGTTATCGGGCAGTTTATAGATGCTTTAAAAAGCGGCAAATATGATCCCGACAAGACTGCACTTATGATTACGCAAACGGGCGGCGGATGCAGGGCATCGAACTACATATTTCTTTTAAGAAAGGCATTAAAAAAGAGCGGATTTGGAAACGTACCCGTAATTTCTTTAAATTTTGCCGGTTTAGATGAAAGCCCGGGCTTTAAAATAACGCTGCCCTTAGCAATAAAATTTGTTTATGCCGCAGAGCTTGGCGATTTTTTAATGCTTTTATCGAATCAATGCAAGCCGTACGAAATAAACAGCGGCGATACCGACCGCGTTGTGCAAAAATGGACAGATAAAATAATCGGAAGCTGGTCGGGCAAAAGAATTATAAGCTATAAAAAAATTAAAAAAGCATATCCAAAAATTTTAGCGGATTTCGAGGCAATACCCAAAACAAAAGAAAAGAAAATAAAGGTCGGTGTGGTAGGCGAGATTTATGTTAAATATTCGCCTATGGGCAACAATCACTTAGAGGATTTTCTGCGCTCAGAGGGTGCAGAAACCGTTGTTCCCGGCCTTATGGATTTTTGTATGTATTGTCTTTATAACGGCATTGTAAGCAAAAATTTATACGGCGGCGGATTTTTAGGCTTTTTAGCCAGCAAAATAGGCTACGAATTTTTTCTAAAAAAACAACGCGGTATGATTCGTGCAATTAAAAAGCATGGTGTTTTTGATTCGCCAATGGATTTTTCGCATACTACAAAGCTTGCGGGCAGTTATATAAATCACGGTGTTAAAATGGGTGAGGGCTGGCTTTTAACTGTAGAGATGGCAGAACTTATATCAAAGGGTGTATATAACGTTGTGTGCGCTCAGCCGTTTGGCTGTCTGCCAAATCACATAGCGGGCAAAGGTATGATGAACGAAATAAAGGCAAAGCACCCTATGGCAAATTTAATTGCCATTGACTATGACCCCGGTGCAAGCGAAGTAAATCAGCAAAACAGAATAAAAATGATGCTTGCAAATGCTAAAATGCCAGAAGATGACAAAGAAGAAACGGCAAAAGAAGTATATACAACTAAAATTGAACAAACAGAAATAAATAGCAAGAGACCATATCAATAAACATTTTTAATAAATTGTAGGGGTCGATGCCCACATCGACCCGAGAAAACGGGCGGATGTGGGCATCCGCCCCTACAAGAAAATTAAAATAACACCGTCTAACAACAAGGCAGTGTAGCGTTTGCTACACTGCCTTGTTTGCTTTTTGCTTTTATTTTACCTTTTTATTTTACCTCTTATAAGGAAGGATTAATTACCATCCAAACCACGAGAAGAAGTCAGACGGCAGCTGCGGAATCTGATAATACGGCTGCTGTTGCTGTTGTTGCTGTTGCGGCTGCTGTGTTGGCTCCGGCTTTTCTTCTTGAAGAGTAACTGAAATCTCTTTTACAACGCCTGAGCGGTTAACCTTCATTTTAATTTTGTCGCCGGGTTTATGCTCGTCGCGGATTTTGTTAATCTCGTCAACTGTTGTAACCTTAGTGCCCTCGCACTCGATAATAACATCGCCAATCTGAATGCCCGCGCGTTCTGCCGCACCGTATTCTGTAACTGCGCTTACATAAACACCAATCGGAATGCCCTGAGCCTTAGAAATAGCCTCGGTAACAGTTCTTCCCATTAATCCGATAAGCGGTCTGCCTGTTACATATCCGTCTTTTATAATAGATTCAATTATCGGTCTTGCCTCGTTTACCGGGATTGCAAAGCCTAAGCCTTCAACGTCATATCCGGTTGATTTCGCGGTATTGATGCCGATAACCTGACCCTTCATATTAAGCAGCGCACCGCCCGAGTTACCGGGGTTAATTGCCGCATCGGTCTGAATCATTGTCATCTGTTTTCCGTCAATTACCATAGAACGGTTAATCGCGCTTATATATCCTACTGTTAAAGTTCCTGCAAGCTCTTCACGGAGCGGATTACCGATTGCAAGAGCCATATCGCCGACTCTGAGCTCAGATGAATCTCCGAGCTCGGCATACGGCAGAGCCTGGTCGTTTTCAATCTTTAAAACAGCAAGGTCTGTGCGTGAGTCTGCACCGATAATTTTGGCTTCGAAATTATCGCCGCCGATGGTTGTAACCATAACCTTAGCCGCACCCTCGACAACGTGATTGTTGGTGACAACATATCCGTCCTGACGGATAATTATGCCCGAGCCGCTGCTCATTGCGGTCTGATTCTGAATATATGCATCCGACTGGCTTTGAACCAAAATACTTACAACGGCAGGAGAAGCCTTATCGTAAACCTCGGGAATTGTGAGTGTAGAAGAACCAAAGGTAGAAAGGGCGGTTTTTATCTCGCCGTTATTGCCGTTTGCCGTCATCTGCTCTGACTGCGACGCACTTGGCGGCGGCAAAACACTGCCCACAATTGCCGGCTTGTATGTCGCGGCAAAAATCGCAAAACAAACAGCACAGGTTACAACAGAGCTTAGCATCGCAACAAAGGCAGGCTTGTTAAGTAATTTGCGAAACTTCTTTTCTTTCGGACGATAAATTGATATCGCGCGGCTTTTAGGTACAGAATTTCGAACAGTTTTTTCAAAGTCATCAGCATACCAGCCCGAGCTTTGAGCAAACGGATTGGAAGAATCACCTTGTTCAACTTTCTCAAAGGTTTCATCATATGTGTTCTGCGAAGAGTTATTCTCGTCATTTTCGTGTAAAAATTTTTTGAAGTCGCTCATAAAAATTTCCATAGCCTTTCTGCCCACAAATGTTAATTAAAAATATACACGCTTCTCATCGTGGGCAGATAAGGCGTATAGCAGTAGCTTGCTACAAATCAAACGTCGCTATAAAGCTTGTTTTCTTTGGCAAGCCTTGCATGGGAGTTATTGACCAAATCAAAGATTTGGATAACTCTCCAAGTGGAAATTATGCACATCGCCGTTTCGTGCCTTTCGGGCACTAACTTTAGCGGTGCAATAAATTCCGCCGGAGGCTTTAACGTGATTTTTCACGTTAATACCTCCAAATCAAAAAATTAAGAATTATAATAATTCAGCTTATGCTATTATAATAAAACATTATTTTGACAGCAATATGAACAAATTGTAAATAGTAATTAATTTTTTGCAATAATTTTATAAAAAATATTATTTTTAGGCGTTTTTTAATATTTTTTCAAAAATTTTTTAAATTTACTCTTGATTTTTTTAAAAAAAGGTATTATAATATTCAAGTACGATTTATCGGGATGTGGCTCAGTTTGGTAGAGCACTACGTTCGGGACGTAGGGGCCGCTGGTTCAAATCCCGCCATCCCGACCATGCCGAAGCAAAGCTAGCTTTGCTTCACCTTTTTTTACTTATGGTAAAATACCAAATATACTTATAATAGCTGAGGTTTTAAAAATGTATTTTGAAGAGTTTGTGTTAGGCTCAAAAACTCAGATTGAGCCTGCAGTTATAGATAAAAATGATATGATTGATTTTGCAA
>JAZOBB010000044.1:0-28964 GCA_045595745.1 Clostridia bacterium
TGAATACAGAGCGGTTTGCAGAGAAGAACTTACAAACACCCTTCTTTCTAATGGTTGTAGTAGTGTGGTATGGAAATTTCCTGAAGAAACAGGTTTTTATCAACCAATTGTAATTGCGAAAAAAGGATGAATTTTTGTTCCTGACTTGACACGAACTTTGTCGAATTTTCTGAAAGGAGAGAAGTGTATGAAGATAGATTTTAGTGATTATAAAACTCTAACGCAAAATGATATAATTTCTATTAATGAAATTGGTGTAGAATGTTCTGATGGAATAATAAGTTTTGATGAATGTCGTGAAAATTTTATTGAGCATTACAACATGAATGGAAACTATATTGGTGAATTTGATTGTAGTGGCTCAAATCATTCAATAGTTTTATATACTGCCCCATTCACAACACACTTCTTCTTTATGGACGATGATAATTCTTTTCATCAAATAATAAAAATGATAAATGAATATGGATATGTGTTTATGGAATCAGAAAAACTGTATTAATTTTTTGTTGCTAATGTATCACAAACCATTAAGGAAATTCAAAAGGAGAAATATATAATGAATTATTTATATCATCATGAAGAAAATGTATTTGATATATCTAAACTTGCAGATGGTACATTATTAGTACAAGTTAAAGTAAAAGATTTTTCAGGACAATTTTGTTATTGTATAGAAAATGAAAATTTAGTTGATTATGTACAGTCATTAAAACAATTGGATGAGTCAGAACAAGGTGAATTTAAATTTGCTGATATGGATTCGGATTCGTTTATACATTTTGAAAAGACAAAGTTTGGACATGCGAAAATAAGTGGGCAGTTGGGAATGACATTTAGAAATAACTATCTTGTCTTTGAAATGGATGCCGACCAAACTGTTATCACGAATTTGATTGAGAGATTAAAATAATTGTTTAGTTAGAATAAGTTACTTGTGTCAAGTCTATACAATTTAAAATATTAGTTTGCCGATTTATAATATTTACATATACTATCGGATACGAGAAAATCCAGTATTCTCGCGGGTTCTAAGGAAAAGTGTTTAAGAAAAATCCAGTGAAAAAATTAGGAAAAAGCAGTAGGTCCTATTATTCACTGTTCTCCTGACTTGACACGAGTAATATGGATATGTCGGATATTGTCGAAACTGAAAGGAGAAAAACAAATGATTACCATATTCAACAGAAAGCAACTGATAATTACATACGACATAACAATTCAATCAAAAATTAGAGATATTCTGGCAGCTAATGGTGTGGACTATACTATAAATCCTATAATGGGTTTATATGGTTCTACACAGGCGGAATATAAGATTTATGTTCATAAAAAAGATTATGAACAAGCATGTTATTTGATAAAAGATGTATTTAGATAATTTTATATCCAGATTTGATATGAATTTTCTTTAAAAATTGGTTGCATCTAAACCTTATGTGTCGCAATATTGATATGTCGAATAATGTCGAAAGGAGAATGAAATGAAGTTGTTTATAAAAGCTGATAATTATTCTGCGAAGTTTCTTTGGATTATTACTTTGATTGCAGATGTTGCACTTATAGTATTCGGAATACAAGAAAATACTTTTAAATTCTCTTTTACAATAGCCTGTGGACTTACAATTCTAGTTACGGTGTTATGGTTGCTTTGCAGAAACGAGGGCTTATTAATAGAAAATAATAAACTGTGTTATAAAGGATTAAGAAAGAAAAACTATGAACTTAATCAAATAGCAAGAATACATATTGTTAAAAATCAGATATATCTTGGGAATCTCAATAGCATAGACTTGAAAATCAAAGGCGAATACAAATATAAAATAATTTATCTTAAAGATAAAGATTTTGAAAATCGTAGTTCTGACAATGGAGTATGCGATTTTCATATTCATCATAGGAAGCATATACTTTTTACAACGGTATATGATGAAAAGGCAATAGAATATTTTAAGTCAAAAGGTATTGAAATTACAGGAGTTATAAAATAATTTTTTGTCCCTAACTTATCACGAACTTGACACTAAATAGATTTGCATCTAAACCTTATGTGTCGCTATTGAAATAAAACATTTTCATCTAGTTTATACAGTCTTTATATATAGAAATATCTTAATACGTACAAAAGTGTCAGATATAATACATATTACAAAAAAGTCGGCTGTTATTTTAACAGCCGACTTTTGCTTTTATAACTTATTTTAATTTTTTTTCTAACAGAGCTTTAATCATAGCGGGGTCTCCTGCGCCCTTTAATTCTTTCATACAAGCACCAAAGATAGCCTGCAGAGCCTTTACCTTACCACCCTTATAATCTGAAACAGACTGAGGATTTTCGTTAATGGCCTTGTCAATAACTGCTTCCATAGCAGAGACATCAAATTTCTTATCCAGGCCTTGTTCTTTGCAGTAAGCAATCGGGTCAACATCCTGCTCAACGACGGCGATAAGTATCTTTTTGCCTGCGTTACGGTTAATATCACCATTGTCTACCATTTTAATTACGGCATAAAGATTTTCTGCAGTAATTACCAGGTCGTTTAAGGTTTTTCCGTCTTTGCGCAAAATTCCGGCACAGTCGGTTAAAATCCAGGATGCAGCATCTTTGGCATTGGCACCCATTGCCACAACATCGTCAAGTAATTTACTAATTTTGTGGTTAGAAATGAGCATATCAATTTCCTTATCAGAAATGCCGGCCAAACGGTAATCTTCGGCCTTTTCATCCACAGCTGCAGGCTTGTTCGCCTTGATTTTTTCAAGCCATTCATCATCGATGATAATCGGCATTAAGTTAGCATCAGGGAAGTAGCGATAGTCTGCCTCGGTTTCTTTATTACGCATAGCAAGAGTTTTGCCGCTTGCGTCATCATAACGTCTGGTTTCCTGCACCAATTCTTCGGTTTCGAATTCTAAAGCATCAATATGGCGCTGCGCTTCGTAATGGATGGCTTTTTCAATAGCTTCGAAAGAACTCATATTCTTGATTTCGGTACGAACGCCAAATCCTTCGCTGCCTTCGGGACGAACAGAAATATTAACGTCGCAACGCATAGCTCCTTCTTCGCACTCTGAAATACCACCTGAGCGGAACATAGACTTTAATTTATTTAAGTAAGTTACTACCTCTTCAGCGCTTCTGAAGTCGGGTTGGGTAACAATCTCAATCAAAGGAACGCTGGTACGGTTAAAATCAACATAAGAATATTTACCGCCGTGAACCAGCTTACCTGCATCTTCTTCCATATGAATCTGCTTAATGCGGATATCACGAGTGCCTGCAGATGTTTTTAAGGTAACACAACCGTTGGTACAAATGGGGTGATTCAGCTGTGTAATCTGATAAGCGCATGGCAGGTCAGGGTAGTAGTAATTCTTTTTATCAAATGTGGTGTAGCGGTTAATATCGCAGTTTAACATGAGTCCTGCTGTTACTGCTAACTCAACAACATGCTTGTTCATTATAGGGAGCATACCGGGCATACCGCTGCAGGCAGGGCATACACAGTCATTGGGCTCTTTAGCGGCAGAATGACCGCCACAGGAGCAGAATATCTTTGATTCGGTACTGAGCTCTACGTGGGTTTCAAGACCGATAACCAATTCGTAATTCATGATTATTCACCCTTCCTTTCAACGCTGTCTGCAAGACTGAGGAGCAGACCTTCGGAAAAATGCTTGCCCATAAGCTGTACATTGCCGGAAACTAAAGCCGGAATACCGATTAAGTTAGCCAAAGCAGTGAACACGCTTTCGTTAAACACCTTACTAAAGGCTTCATGGATGTCATACGCCTCGTAAGCGGTTTTGCTTACTGTCGGTGTTAAAACAGCGTCATACTGTTTCATCAGCTCTTCAAACTTTTCAGCCAGCACACGGCGAACCTTTAGGGATTTATCGTAGCAGGCTTCGTAGCGATTTTTAGAAAGAACATCAGAACCGTACATAATAACAGCCTTTGTTAAGAAATTAAAGCCTTCAGTACGGGAGTTTACATATAACTCATCAATGTTTTTATATTCTTTAGCACGATGACCAAACTTCACGCCGTCATAGCGGGAAATATTATTGCAGGTTTCGGCTGTCATTAAAATCTGCCAAGCTGTGTTAGCGGTATCAAAAATATCAAATGAAATTTCTTCAACTGTCACACCTGATGCACGAAGACCTTCCGCAAAAGCGCTGATGCGAGCTTTGGTTTCGTCATCTGCTTTTTCTAAAAGCTCTTTAATGATGGCAACCTTTTTGCCGGAAACGTCGGTGAAAGAGTAGTCATAGCTTTCTTTTTTAAGGCTTGTGCCGTCTTTTTCATCGTGACCGGCAATTACATCCATAATTTCTTTCACACCAGATGCATTCTGTGCATATACACCGATTTGTTCACCGGAAGCAGCACAAGAGATAACACCGTAACGGGAAACTGTACCATAGGTAGGTTTTAAAAAGTCAATGTCTGAAAGAGCAGCAGCACGTCTTGCGCTACCGTTCATATCCACAGCTAAAGCGGCTTTTACTTCGCCATTTGCAATGGCTTCGGCAGCGGCGCCTTTTAATGTTCCATCTGCTTCAGCTCCATAAGAAAATTCGCCTAAAAGGTCAAGACCAAATTCACCAACATTGGTTTTGCCGGCAATCTGGTAGCCTTTATTTTCTAAACGTGTAACGGCTTCGGCACTAAAAAGAGGTTTAAAACCTGTGAGCATTTTAGAGCCTGCCGTAGCCTCTACATCTTTTACTAAAATCGTATCATCAACGGCAATGTTACCACCACCGATTTTTGTTTTATAATAGTTCATTTTTTGCACCTCACTTTACAAGTCTGGGCACCTGCCAGCTGTCTTCACTGCGTTCGGGAGCGCCTTCTAAAAGGCTCTCACGGGTAAAGGGCTGGTGGCGTACATCTTCGCGCAATACATTGGTCATAGGCATAACATGAACCATAGGTTCAACATCCTCGGTATTTACCTCAGAAAGCAGTTTTTCGCTTTCACTCATAGAAGTGAAAATACTCTGTACAACCTTTTCTTCATCTTCGGTTAATGCAATCTGATTGAGTTGCTGTGAGTTAGAGAAAGTGGAACGCTTGCCGGCAGAGGATTTTGCCGCAGTAGCAGGACCTCCGGCACGTTGCGCTAATACATTGGTGCTTCCCAACAGATGAACGTCTTCAAGCTGCTGATTAGAAACAAAACTTGGTGCGCCTAAGAGTAAGTCTTGAGCGTTGCCGTTTAGAGGGAAGGCGATTACGTCCATAATCTTTTCTTCGTCGGTTAAAAGCATTACCATACGGTCAATACCCGGTGCCATACCAGCGTGAGGCGGAGCACCATATTGGAATGCTGTATAAAGAGCGCTGAATCTGCTCTTTAATTCATCCTCGGAGTAGCCTGCAATTTCAAATGCCTTTTTCATAATGCTGATATCGTGGTTACGAACAGCACCGGATGCAAGCTCAATGCCGTTACCAACCAAGTCGTACTGATAAGCTAAAACTTCTGTTGGGTCTTTGGTGAGCAGAGCTTCCATACCGCCCTGAGGCATAGAGAACGGATTATGAGTAAAGATGGTTTCTCCGGTTTCTTCGTCGTTTTCATACATAGGGAAGTCAACAACAAAGCAAAATTCAAAAGCATCTTCGTTAATTAAATCAAGCTGTTCCTTTTTAGCTAGCCATGTGCGGATTAAGCCGGCTTTTTTCTCGGTGTCGTTCTTTTTATCATCACAGATAAAGAACAGGGTTTCACCCTCTTTAACTCCGGTCAAGGTGATGATTTCTTCTTTCTGTGCATCGCTTAAGAACTTGGCAATAGGGCCTGCGAACACTCCGTCTTTTAAGGTGATGTATCCAAGACCGCCCAGACCAACCTCAGGAGAGGTAGCATATTTTAAAGAATCTTCAAAGAATTTCTTAGATTTTCCCTGACAGCCGGCTACAATACCGCGCACCGGCTTACCCTTAAATGCAGGGAAGTCAACCCCTTCAAAGAAAGCGGTTAAATCGCAGATGATTAAGGGGTTACGCAGGTCAGGTTTATCAGAACCGTAGGTCATCATCGCATCGGCATAGGTAATGCGACGGAAGGGCTTAGGAGTGATTTTTTTATCTGAGAAGGTTTTAAAGGTGTCATAGATGAGATCTTCACACACATCCAAAACTTCTTCCTGTGTAGCAAAAGCCATTTCAAAGTCTAACTGATAGAACTCACCGGGAGAACGATCAGCACGTGCGTCTTCGTCACGGAAACAGGGTGCTACCTGAAAATATCTGTCAAAGCCGGACACCATTAAAAGCTGTTTAAACTGCTGTGGTGCCTGAGGCAATGCGTAAAACTTACCCGGATGCTTACGGCTGGGCACCAAAAAGTCTCTGGCACCTTCCGGTGAAGAGGCGGTTAAAATAGGGGTCTGCATATCCAAAAAGCCTTTTTCTTCCATCTTGTTTCTTAAATGGCGGATAATCTGGGTACGCTTAACCAGATTATCGTGGTTTTTAGGGTTACGCAAATCTAAATAACGGTATTTTAAACGAAGTTCATCCTTGCTCTGTCGAGAAGCACGAACATCAAATGGGAGTTTGTTTGCGCTTTTGCCCAAAACATCAAGGCTGTCAGCTACCAGTTCAACGGTACCGGTTTCGATTTTGTCATTTACGGTTTCTGGGGCACGCTTGCTGACAACACCACTGACAGAAATAACCGTTTCGCGGTTAATATCTTTTACCAGGGATTCATCGTGAATAACTACCTGGGTTACGCCGGTGTAATCACGAAGGTCAATAAAAATAACACCACCGTGGTCACGCACAACATCCACCCAGCCGGCAAGCTGAACGGTTTTGCCGATGTGCTCATCACGTATGTCATTACAATATAGCGTTCTATACATGATATATTCCTCCTATAATAATATGCTTAAAAATAAAAGTCCCGGAAATATATTTGCATATATTTCCGGGACGAGTAAACAAAACATTTAACCCGCGGTGCCACCCGCATTGACGCTAAAAGCGTCCGCTTTTTTATATTCAGTTTAAAATTAAAACGGAGTGTTCCCAAACTTACTACTCATCTCAAATGCGCTTTCAGTCCATGGCGCATTCTCCCTTTCAGACTTTCCACAAAAGCCGAGTCTCCACTAATCATTATATCAAACAAATATTTTGTTGTCAACAATATTTTGCCCGCAAAATTTAAATATATTTATGTAAGAAAAATTTGCAGGATGATGTTTTTTTTATTGCACTTTGGTGCAGAAGAAGGTATAATTAATAAATGAATGATTGTGTATTGAAAAAATATGTTGCGTTACTTTTATTTGAAGAGTTAAAAGATTTGTTTGTGATAAAATTGTTTTAGCTTGACTTGACACGAGTAAGAATTGTGTCGAATGATGTTAAATACTGTAGAAAGAAGGTATATTTTATGAAAAAAACATTAGCATTAGTTGTAGCTTTAGTATTAACTTGCTCATCATTAGTAGTTTATGCAGATACAAATAGTGAGTATAATTGTAGCGATTGGGCAAAAGAAAGCATTGATAGAGCTTTTAATACCTATCTTTTAAATAGTGAAAAAGAGTATGAATTCAAAACTAATATTTCTCGTCTGAATTTTTGCGAATTGATATTTAATCTAGTTATACAGACGCCTTATTTTCAAACATGGTGTGAAGAAAATCCTGAGGGTAATGGAACAGAGTTTCCGTCTTTTATAGAAAAACCGTTTGTTGATACGGATGATGAGAAAGTCTTGTTTTTACATCATATTGGAATCATTAACGGAAAAAGTGAAACGGAATTTGCCCCTAATGATAATCTTACCCGCGAGGAAGCTGCAACTATTATTGTACGTATGATAGATATAACAACACCAATGGTAGCTACAGAAGTTTGGTATGAGTATAATGATTTAAGTGATATATCTGATTGGGCTATGAGTTCAGTTCAAAGAATAAGCAATTTGGGATTTATGAATGGTGTTGGAGAAAATAAATTTGCTCCCAAGGATTCATACTCAACGGAACAGGCAGCAGTTACAGTTGTTAGAGTTTTTGACGCAAATTACATAAATTGGATTGCTGAAATTATAAAAAATGAAGCAGGCGAACTTGGTTATGTATACGAAAATGATACATGGAATTATGTAACATATGATATGGCGGTTGGAAGAAAAGTTAAGCCTATTGACGTTAACAAAGACGAATTTAAAGTGCATGAAAATGAAAAATTTGCATTTGATAATAAAAATGTATATTTTATGGGGAATAAGATAGAGGATGCTGAACCAATGACATTTCAAATTATTACTGATGATGGGGAGATGCGTTACGCTAAAGACAAAAAATCAGTATACATCTACCTTGAAGATGGTGCAATAATGAAAGTTATTGGTGCAGATCCGGAAACATTTGAAGTGTTGGATTATCCTTATGCAAAAGATAAGAATGATGCATATAACGGATGTCTGCCGCTGTATGTAGATGATGTTGGCAAATTTGAAGTTGTTGAAAGCGGTGATGGATGGACAAGAATTAGTTATCCTGATTCGTTTTTAACAACAGCATTAAATTCCAAGGAAGTTGCAGAATACAATAATAAGAAATACGGATTTATTGATACAGCAGTTATATATTCTGAGCAAGGAAAGGCAAAAACAGAAAAATTAATTTATGAGGGATACAGAATCATGGAAGAAAAAACATTGACGGATATATGGACGATTGAAGAAAAGGAAAACTTTATAGTTGAAATGAGCCAATATATAGCAGAAAAATGCGAGTATGGAGATAATATGGGAAATTTGAATGAAGAACAGAGAGTTTTCTATATTACGCAGGCTCTAGAAATGGAAGTAAATAATGGTGGTTTTTCGCAGTTCTTCTTTAACTCAGATGGGTGTTTTGGCAATGAAATTGTTTCTTCTTTTGAAAAAATAGGTGCTATGAAAACGGCAGAGATTTGCAAAAAGGCGATTAGCATATATGGAGATAAAGTTCCAACTGACAGAGATGAAAGAGAAGATGTTTTAACTCCTGATGATGAAAAAGAGGAAGAAAGAATAGAAGAAATACTTAACGAATGTGATGATGCTTTCTTTGAATATGAAGATGATTTACTTGAATTAAATTATCAGTTTATTATTAACAATAAAGAATCGTTTTTGAAATAAAACGAGAACACGATGTACTCGTGTCAAGTCCATACAATTTAAAAGATTAGTTTGCCGATTTATAATATTTACATATACTATTGAGAGCGAGAAAATCCAGTATTCTCGCGGGTTCTAAGGAAAAGTGTTAAAGGAAAAGAAGTTGAAAAAATAGGGAAAAATAGTAGGTCCTATTATTCACTGTTCTCCTGACTTGACGCGAGTAAGAGATAAAAAGGATTTTATCTGGACCTTATATTCTGTATATAACAAATAAACTAAAATGAGGTTTTTATGAAAGAAGTATTTCCAAATTATTATAAAAAATTCAAATGCATTGCCGATAAGTGTAGACATAGCTGTTGCATAGGCTGGGAAATTGACATTGATGAAGATACTATGGATTTATACAGCTCACTTGAGGGTGAATTTGCCGACAGAATAAAAAAGAACATAGAGGGAGAAGTGCCGCACTTTAAACTCAAAGAGGATGACCGTTGTCCTTTTCTTAACGAAAGAGGACTTTGTGATATTATCTGTCAGCTTGGTGACGGAGCAATTTGTGATATATGTTATATGCATCCGAGGTTCAGTAATTTTTATGAGAATTTTACAGAAACGGGACTTGGACTTTGCTGTGAAGAGGTGGTAAGGATTATACTTACGCAAAAAGATAAGTTTTCGATAGATTTGCCACCTGAGGCAGAAAGTGAGGCTTTTTTCATAAAACGCCGCGAAGTCTTTGATATTTTGCAGAACAGAAATGCTACTATTTATAAAAGGTTTAAAACACTTGCAGAAAAATATGGTTTTGAATTTGATTTTTCAAACGGTGATTTGTACAAGCTTTATATATCACTTGAACGCCTTGACAATAGTTGGGAAAATGAACTTGAAAAACTTAACAATAAAGAGAATACAGACGTGTTTGAAAGAGATGATTTACAGATTTTTTTTGAACAGCTTGCCTGCTATTTTATATTACGGCACTTCGAAAGAGGTGTCGGCTTTGCTCTTTTAAGTTGCTGGGTTATAGGGGCAATATGTTCAACTTGTGAAAGCTTTGATAAAATGCTTGATGTTGTAAGAATGTATTCTTCTGAAATAGAATATTGCGAAGAAAATGTAGATAAAATAGAGAGCTTTTTAAGTGACATATAAATTTTATTGTATATTATCTAATCTTCTCAAAATGAGTATTAAAATGAAAAAGATAATTAGTTCTATATGTTTGGCAGTAGTTTTGTTATCGTTTATATTTGCGGTTTTTGCAGGCGATGTTCATGGGAGTTTATTGTATTAAGAGGCAACTGCGCATATTCTGCTTGAAAATTCTATTAAAAACTGTGCTTTGGTTGTTATTTTAATATCTGTTTTGGTGTTTGTGCTCGTCTTTGCAATTGTACTTGTTATAAAAAAGAGAATAAAATAGCTATATATTAAAATAATTTAAATTTTTGCTCATGTACTTATTTAATGCAGACAGGTTGTTAATTATTGACAATGTCCTGCCGTTTATATATAATATAAATTGTAGGACATATTTATCATATAAATAATAGGAGGGTGCTATGAATATCAATACAGAAACTATTGCGACAATGACAGAAGCAAACCAGAATTTTTCTAAAGTAGCTAAAATTGCAGAAAGCAACGGTCAGGCAGTTATTTTTAAAAATAACAAACCAAAATTTTTGATTATTGATATTGAATCAAATCCTTATTTTAATATTAATGATGATGAAAAAATTGATACGGCAGTTAAAAAAATAATTGACGGCGTTAAGTCGTCAATTAATAAGTAAAGATAAATAAATATGCGTATTTAGGAGGCATAAAAATGAAATATTCAGAACAATTTGCAGCAAAAAAAGAGTTAATTTCTAAAAAGAAGGTATGTGTAGGATTTGACGGCTTTGTAGATTTAATTATTCGTCCTGTAAAAACTCGTGCCGACGAGAAAACGTGCACTTATTTTGATACAATAGACCAGTTTGGTGAAAAAATAACAAGTCTTGCAGGACGTAGCGGAAACGTTGAATTAGTAGTTCAAAATACTGATTTCGGCGGTTGTGGTCCGCATTATGCAAACGGACTTGCTAATATGGGTGTTGGTGTTACTTGCATAGGTGCTATGGGATATCCATCAGTTAATCCCGTATTTAATCTTAATTCAAATTGTAAACTTGTAACCATAAGCGAACCGGGATATTCATACGTATTTGAATTTGGTGATGGTAAAGTTATAATGAGTGATGTTGAAAAAATCAGCCAGCTTAAGTGGAACGATTTAATTGAACGTATAAGCGTTGATGAAATGGTTGAATATTTTGACGGTGCAGATATTATAACGTTGGTTAACTGGAGCTATTTGGTTCATTTTCACGAGATATATGAAAAGTTTTTAGAAATAGTTATGCCCAGACTATCTAAAAAAGAAAGAAAAATTTATATTGATATTGCAGATTGCGCTAAACGTCAGCCAGACGAAATTAAGTCTGCTCTTAAAATGTTTGGAAAATATAGCCAGTATGCCCCGACTTATTTAGGACTTAACAAAAGCGAAGCTATGGTTATGCATTCAATTTTGTGCGATGGCGATTACAAGGGTTCTTTAACAATTGCAAAAGCAATTAAAGACTATTCGGGCATCGGTACTGTTGTTATACATCCGGTAGATAGTGCGGCGGCTGTTTTTGACGGCGGCGAGATTGAAGTTAATGGTATTCTTTGCGAAAATCCCAAAAAGACTACCGGCGGCGGTGATAATTTTAACTCAGGTTTTTGTGCAGGACTTTTAGCTGAGCTTGATGTTAAAAGCTGCTTAATCAGCGGAATGACTACATCATATTTATACGTTAAAAACGGAAAGTGCAACAGCTTTGATGATATTGCCGCAACAATGAAAATGTATGATGATAGAGATTAACATATGAATTGTTAATCCTCAAATGATGATATTTTATTAATTAAGAGGCGAAAAATGACTAATACACATATAAAAGATTTTACATCGGGTAGCGTACCAAAACAGCTTGTCATTTTTGCTTGGCCGATTTTTTTGTCTAATCTGTTGCAGGTAGTATATAATATGGTTGATATGGCAGTGGTAGGTAATACCCTCGGAAAAGTAGGAATATCTGCCGTTTCTGTTGGTGGAGATATATCTAATCTTTTAACCTTTGTTGCAATGGGGTTTTCAAGTGCCGGACAGGTTATAATTGCGCAATACATAGGCAGAAAAGAAAACGATAAAATTGGTAAGTTTGTTGGTACAATGAGTTCATTTTTAATTATTTGTGCCATAGTACTAAGCATAGTCGGATTAATATTTCAAGAACAAATGTTAGTTCTTATGAATACACCGCATGAAGCAATGGCGGGGGCTAAGGCTTATTCAACAGTTTGTATGAGCGGATTGATATTTATCTACGGATATAATGTTGTCAGTGCTATCTTGCGAGGAATGGGTGATTCAAAGCATCCGTTTGTGTTTATTGGTGTTGCCGCCGTTATGAATTTTATATTAGATATAATACTAGTTGTTTATTTAGATATGGGAGCGATGGGGGCGGCTTTGGCAACTGTTATAAGCCAGGCGGTCAGTTTTATATCGTGCATTATCTTCGTAATAAAAAACGCAGACAGATTTGAGCTTGATGTACATATTAAAGATTTTGTACGTTGGAATAAAGAAATGCTTTCGAGCTTATTAAAATTAGGTATTCCTATGGCAATTAAAACTGCATCAATTCAAATATCCAAACTGTTTGTTAACTCGTGGATAAACTCTTATGGTGTTGCAGTTTCGGCTTTTTCGGGCATTGCCAATAAAATAGCAAGCGTTGCAAACCTTATATCTATGGCAATGAACACGGCAGGCTCAACAATGGTGGGTCAAAATATTGCAGCAAAAGAGTTTAACCGTGTTAAAGAAATTATGAAACATATAGCGGTTATAACTATTACGATAGCGGTTATATTGTCCCTTGCTATGTGGATGTTTCCTGAAGAAATATTTGGACTTTTCACAGATGAGGCAGATACAGATGTATTAAATATTGCTAAAGGATATGTTCCGATTGCTGTCTTGTTATTTTTTGGCGCATCGTCAAGAGCAATAATGAATGCCTTGCTTAACGGAAGTGGGAATTACAGAATTAATTTTGCTACTGCAATTTTAGATGGAATTGTTTTACGTATTGGCTTAGCTCTTTTATTTGGTGTCGTTTTTGATATGCGCCATTACGGATTTTGGCTTGGTGATGCACTTGCAGGATTCACACCGTTCTGGATAGGTGTGGTATTCTATTTTTCAGGCACATGGAAAAAGGGTATGAATAATACATAAAAAGTCAAATAAATATAAAAAGATCAATAAAGCAAGAGAGGATATATATAGTGGGAGAGTTAATATCAAATATCAATAATGCGTTGTACGGATACATTTTAATTATTCTTCTTATAGCAGGTGGCTTATATTTTACATTTAGAACTAAATTTGCGCAGTTCAGATTATTAAAGGCGCAATTTAGAGCAGTTGCCGAAAAACCGTCTGATAAAAAGGGTATATCATCATTTCAGGCACTTATGGTATCTACTGCATCGCGTGTTGGAACGGGTAATATTATAGGTGTTTCTACTGCGTTGTGCTTAGGTGGCTTCGGTTCGGTTTTCTGGATGTGGGTCATCGCAATAGTTGGCGGAGCATCGGCATTAATTGAAAGCACACTTGCACAGATATATAAAAGAAAGGGCGCGGATGGTAGTTTTTATGGCGGACCGGCATATTATATTGAATCAGGATTAAAGTGCAGAGGTTTAGCAGTTGTATTTTCAATATTTTTGATTTTAACATACGGATTCGGATTTAATATGCTTGCATCTTACAATTTGCAATCCACATTTTCGGGATATAGCTTTTATAACGAAAACTATACTCCGTGGATAATTGGTCTTGTGATTGCTGTTATTGTTTTATATTGTCTTTTAGGCGGCGGTAAAAGAATCGTAAAGGTAACAGGGTTTTTAGTACCGATAATGGGTGTGATTTATGTTGCTGTAGCTCTTTATACTGTGTTTAAGAATGTTAATTTGCTTCCTGATGTGCTAGGCAGAATATTTACCGAAGCATTCGATTTAAAAGCTATTTTCGGCGGATTCAGCGGTTCGTGTGTTATGTACGGCATAAAGCGCGGATTATTCAGTAACGAAGCAGGTGTTGGCTCTGCACCTAATGCTTCGGCATCGGCAGAGGTTAACCATCCCGTAACACAAGGTCTGGTACAGATTTTATCTGTGTTTATTGATACATTGTTAATTTGCTCTGCTACCGCATTTATGTGCCTGTGCTCTGGGGTTGAACCCTCTGCTGAGCTTTCGGGAGCACCGTATATACAAGCTGCGTTAGGGAATGTTTTAGGTGCATTTGGTCCTATATTTATAACGGTTGCAATGATTCTTTTTGCTTTTACAACCTTATTGGGTAATCTTTTCTACGTTGAACAGTGTATATTCTATCTTACAAAAAAAGTACCGGGCAAAACATTCAAAAGAATCTATTACATTATAGCATCGCTGGTAATCTTTGTTGGTGCGGGTCTTAGCGCAGACCTGTTGTGGAATATAGCGGACGTTACAATGGGAGCAATGACAATAATTAATATGCCTGCTATCATTATTTTAAGCAAATATGCATTAAGAGCGCTTAATGATTTTGAACGTAAAAGAAAAGAAAGAAAAGAAATTACGTTTAATGCTTCTGACATCGATTTGCCGCATGACGTTGATTGTTGGAAATAAAATATAAGAATATAAACAGGAGATAAAAATGGAAACTAAAAAAAATAAACTTTTAACAAATAAATTTTTTGTTGCTGTTTCGGCATTGATTTGTTGTGCACTCTGGGGAAGTGCAACCCCTTTTATAAAAACGGGATATGAATTAATTTTACCCGAGCAGAACACAGCATCTACTATTCTTTTTGCTGGTATACGTTTTGCACTTGCCGGCATTATTACTGTTTTGATTTATAGCATTTCAAGAAGAAAAATTTTATATCCTAAAAAAGAAAACTGGGGTAGAATAGCAGTCGTGAGCAGCTTTCAGACAATTATTCATTATATGCTGTTTTTTATAGGACTTTCAAACACCAGCGGAGTAAAAGGCACAATTATAAGCGGTTCAAATGCATTTTTTGCAATGTTGGTTGCGTGCCTCATTTTTAGACAAGAAAAAATAACCTTTAAAAAAGTTATTGCTTGCATTATAGGCTTTGCCGGAATAGTTGTAGTCAATCTTAACGGTCTTGATTTTAATATGACTTTTACGGGAGAAGGATTTGTACTTATTTCGTCCATTGCGTATGCTTTTTCATCTGCATTTATGAAAAAGTATTCATCATATGAAGACCCCGTTGTTATAAGCGGCTATCAGTTTATATTAGGCGGAGCTGTTATGATGTTAATTGGCTTTGTTTTAGGCGGAGCAGTTGTTTTTGAAACAACAAAGGCAGTAGCAGTGCTTGTGTATTTAGCATTTGTTTCGGCTATAGCATATTCATTATGGGGCGTTCTTTTAAAATTCAATCCGGTTTCAAAGGTAACAATTTATACGTTTACGACACCGGTTTTTGGTGTGCTTTTATCTGCTGTTATGCTCACAGAGCAAAGCAACGTAACACCAATTAATCTTTTAATTACTCTTATTTTGGTATGTACCGGCATAGTAATTTTAAATTACAAAAAGGACGATTTAAGCAAATAATGTTGTTAAAATAAAAAAACTTGGTCATACTTACCAAAAATCTTGTCGAATATATTAAAAAAATATATCAGACAATTCTTGACCGATTGCCTATATTGTGATAAAATAAACAATAGGTTATTAATTATACTACAAATAGTATTTTATATTTTGGGAGGGAATATATAATGGATAAAGAAAAAGTTATTACCAGAATCTGTGATGCAGGTATAGTTGCGGTTGTACGTGCAGAAAACGCAGATGAAGCAATGCGTATTACCGATGCGTGTATTGAAGGTGGTGTTGCAGCAATTGAGCTGACATTTACCGTACCGGGTGCGCACAGAGTTATTGAGGATCTTGCAAAAAAATATACCAGCGACCAGATTATTTTGGGTGCAGGTACAGTTATGGATCCTGAAACCGCAAGAACAGCTATTTTATCGGGTGCTGAATATATTGTAAGTCCGTATTTCAGTAAAGAAACAGTTAGACTTTGTAATCGTTATCGCGTGCCGTGTATGCCCGGTGCTATGACAATTAAAGAAGTTGTTGAAGCAATGGAAGCAGGCGCAGATATTATTAAAATCTTCCCTGGTGAAGCATTTGGTCCGAAGATTATAAAAGCGATTAAAGGTCCTATTCCTTATGCTAAAATGATGCCAACCGGCGGCGTAAGTGTTGATAACGTAGGCGAGTGGATTAAAGCAGGTGCAGTTGCTGTTGGTGCTGGCGGAGCTCTTACTGCTGGTGCTAAAACCGGTGACTATGCATCAATTACCAGAATTGGTAAAGAATTTGTACAAAAAATTAAAGAGGCAAGAGGTCTTTAATCCTTGCTTTTAAATTACATATTGGAGGTATAATAAAATGGCTAAAGTAGTTACTTTTGGTGAAATTATGCTCAGATTGCAGACACCTGATTATCAGAGATATATCCAGGCAAAAAGCTTTGATGCTGTTTACGGCGGAGGCGAGGCTAACGTTGCAGTTTCTTTGGCAAACTATGGTCACGATGCTTATTTCGTAACCAAATTGCCTAAAAATCCGATTGGTGATGCTTGTGCATCTGAATTGCGCAAATATGGTGTTAAAACTGATTATATCGCTCGTGGAGGCGAACGACTGGGAATATACTTCGTAGAAAAAGGCGCATCTCAAAGAGCATCTAACGTTGTTTATGACCGCGCTCATTCTTCAATCTCAACTGCTCAGTCCGAGGATTTTGACTGGGATGCAATTTTTGAAGGAGCAGAGTGGTTCCACTTTACAGGAATTACACCTGCTGTTTCTGATGATGCAGCAAAGCTTTGTAAAGAAGCTTGTATCGCAGCTAAAAAACATAACGTTCAGGTTAGCTGTGACTTAAACTTCCGCAAAAAACTGTGGACAAGCGAAAAAGCTAACAAGGTTATGTCTGAACTTATGGAATATGTTGACGTTGCAATCGCAAACGAAGAAGATGCTGAAAAAGTATTTGGTATTAAAGCGTCTGCAACCGACATCACAACAGGAAAGCTCAGCGACGAGGGATACCACGAGGTTTGCAAAAAGCTGGTTGAAAAGTTTGGTTTTTCAAAGGTTGCAATCACACTTCGCGAGAGTATTTCTGCATCAGTTAACAACTGGTCAGCACTTTTATATGACGGAAAAGATTTTTATAAATCTAAAAAATATAATATCAACATCGTTGACCGCGTTGGTGGCGGAGACTCCTTCGGCGGCGGTTTGATTTACGCAATTTTAGAAAACTACAGTATGCAGGATACAATTGAATATGCAGTTGCTGCATCATGCTTAAAGCATACAATCGAGGGCGACTTCAATCTCGTTAGTGTAGATGAAGTTAAGAACCTGATGGGCGGCGACGGCTCTGGTCGTGTACAGAGATAGTTTTAATAATTTGATTAAGCGGTTGACAAAGTCAACCGCTTAATCCCTTTGATGTACAAGTTGAAAAATGTAGATTTTATACTTTGGGAGTGATACAGTGAGTACAGGGTTTGTATATGATGGTCAAATGGATAAGCTGAATGAAGAGTGTGGTGTTTTCGGTTTTTATGACAACGATGGTTTTGATGTAGCAAGGCTTACTTATTATGGTTTGTATGCATTGCAGCACAGAGGGCAGGACAGTGCAGGAATAGCTGTAAATGACGATGGTGTTTTTACGTGTCATAAAGATTTAGGTTTAGTTCCTGAGGTTTTTGATGACCGTACAATAAATAAGTTAAAAGGCACAATGGCCGTAGGTCATGTTCGCGCATCAACAAAAGCTGAAAATTTCAGAGAAAATGCTCAGCCGCTTGTTACAAAATATGTAAAAGGAACACTTGCTTTAGCTCATAACGGTCAATTGCTTAATGGGGCAGAATTGCGTCATAAATTTGAAAAGAACGGCGCAATTTTTCATACGACTATCGACAGCGAAGTAATTATGTATCAACTGGCTCAGGAAAGAATAGGAGCACATTCAATTGAACAGGCAATGCTAAATGCGATGGATTCTTTAAAGGGTGCGTATTCTATTGTACTAATGAGTCCGAGAAAGTTAATTGGAGCACGAGATTTACACGGTTTCAGACCGCTATGCATAGGAAAAATGAATAATTCATATATCATATGCTCTGAAACTTGCGCTTTAGAAAATCTCGGTGCAGAGTTCGTTCGCGAAGTTGAACCGGGTGAGGTTGTTGTAGTTGACAAAGACGGACTTCGTTCTTTAAAACATAAAAACGCACCAAAAAAAGCAGAAATCTGTATTTTTGAACATGTTTATTTTGCTCGTCCTGATAGTGAAATTCAAGGAATTAGCGTTCATGAAATGCGTAAAATGATGGGTCGCTATTTAGCGAAAGATTTTCCGGTAGATGCGGATTTAGTATTTGGAGTTCCTGATTCAGGATTGTGTGCAGCTTTAGGCTATGCCGAAGAGTCAGGAATAATGTATGGTGATGGATTTGTTAAAAATCGTTATATAGGCAGAACATTTATTCAGCCGACACAGTCACAACGTGAGCAGTCGGTTAATATTAAACTTAACGTTGTTAAAAATGCAGTTCGCGGCAAAAGAGTAGTAATGGTTGATGATTCAATCGTTCGAGGAACTACTTGTGCCAATATTATCAGAGCGCTTAAAGACGCAGGTGCGTTGGAGGTACACGTCAGGGTAAGCTCACCGCCGTTTTTGTGGCCGTGTTATTTCGGAACTGATGTTCCGTCGCGAGATTCTTTGATTGCAGTTAAATATTCGATCGAAGAAATAAGACAAATGGTAGGAGCAGATTCTTTAGGATTTTTAACTATAGAGGCATTAAAAGAAATTGCTGCTAATATGAATTGCAATTACTGTCAGGGTTGCTTTACAGGAAGGTATCCGATTGAAGCAGCTAAAGCAGAATAAATAACGACATTATTAAATTAAAAGGAGAATTACAATGAGTGAAGCATATAAGGCTGCCGGTGTAGACGTTGAGGCAGGTTACAAATCAGTCAGCTTAATGAAAGAGCATGTTAAAAAAACCTTTACTGATGGCGTTCTTTCAAATATTGGAGGTTTTGGCGGTCTGTTTCAGATTGGTACAGATATGAAAGAACCGGTTTTGGTATCCGGTACAGATGGTGTAGGAACAAAGCTCAGAGTAGCATTTTTAATGGATAAACACGATACAGTTGGTCAGGATTGTGTTGCAATGTGTGTTAATGATATTGCTTGTTCAGGAGCAAAACCTTTGTTTTTCTTAGACTATCTTGCAGTAGGTAAAAACGTTCCTGAAAAAATTGCTGATATCGTTTCGGGTGTAGCTAACGGTTGTGTAAAGGCAGGTGCTGCATTAATTGGCGGCGAGACTGCTGAAATGCCCGGATTTTATGAAATTGATGAATACGATATGGCAGGATTTGCAGTAGGTATCGTTGATAAAGATAAAATTATTGACGGTTCAAAAACTAACGAAGGAGATTTACTTGTTGGTATTGCATCATCAGGTATCCACTCAAACGGATATTCTTTAGTGCGTAAAGTATTTAACCTTGACGCAGAAGATGCAAAAGAGATCTTAGCACAGACTATTCCGGAACTTGGTTTACCGTTGGGCGAAGAGTTACTTAAGCCTACAAAAATTTATGTTCGTCCGCTTTTGGGTGCAATTGAAAAATTTGATATTCACGCTGTATCTCATATTACAGGCGGCGGATTTATCGAGAATATTCCCAGAATGCTGCCTGAAGGACTTTCTGCAAAAATTAACAAAGGAACATGGGATATTCCGGCAATCTTCCCACTTATGCAGGAAAAAGCCGGTCTTTCAGAACGTGATATGTATAATACATTTAATATGGGTATTGGTCTTGTCTTAGCGGTATCTTCCAGCGAGGCTAAAGATGTGGTTGATTACTTTAACTCCGTAGGAGAAAAAGCATACATAATTGGCGAAGTTGCAACCGGCAGCGATGGGGTGATTTTATGAAAAAAATAGCTGTTTTGGTTTCGGGTGGCGGAACAAACTTACAGGCTATTTTAGATGCACAGTCTTCCGGAAAAATTAAAAGCGGAAATGTTTGTTGTGTTATATCATCATCGCCAAAAGCATTTGCATTAGAACGTGCTAAAAATGCCGGTGTGCCGGGTGAATGTGTTAGAAGAAAGGATTATGAAAGTGTACAAGCATTTGATGAAGCACTTTTAAACACCTTAAAAAAATATGATGCCGATATTATTGTTCTGGCTGGATTTTTATGCATTTTAGGTGAAAGTGTAATTCGTGCTTATCCAAACAAAATCATAAATGTCCATCCCTCGTTAATACCGTCTTTTTGCGGTGATGGTTTTTACGGTCTTACTGTTCACGAAAAGGCACTTGAATATGGCGTTAAAGTCACTGGTGCAACCGTGCATTTTGTTAACGAAATAACCGATGGCGGTGCAATTATTCTTCAAAAGGCGGTAGATATTCTGCCCGATGATGATGCAGAAACGCTGCAAAAACGTGTTATGAAAGAAGCCGAGCATATTATTCTGCCGCAAGCGGTTGAGCTGCTTTGTGCTGATAAGTTAAAAGTGAACGGAAGAAAAGTTGAGATTATGGCATAAAATTTCAGATTAAAAGGAGTTGTTACAAGTGGCAAAAAGAGCTTTAATAAGTGTATCGGATAAAAGCGGAGTAGTTGACTTTGCAAAAGGTTTAGTAGATTTAGGATTTGAAATAATTTCTACAGGCGGAACAGCTAAGGCTTTAGCTGATGCTGGTCTTAATGTTATAGCAGTATCGGATATTACAGGTTTTCCTGAATGTTTAGACGGCAGAGTTAAAACCTTGCATCCGAAGATTCATGCAGGAATTTTAGCAATGCGTTCAAACAAAGAGCATATGCAGCAGATTAAAGAGTTAGGTGTAGACACAATTGATGTTGTTGCAATTAACTTGTATCCGTTTAAAGAAACCATTATGAAAGATGGAGTTACATTAGCTGAAGCTATCGAAAATATTGATATCGGTGGTCCTACAATGATTCGTGCTGCTGCTAAAAACTATCAGGATGTTGCAGTTGTTGTTGACCCTGCTGATTATCAGAAGGTTATTGATGAATATAAAGCAAACGGCGAGGTTTCTAAAGAAACCAAATTTGAGCTTGCATATAAGGTTTTTGAGCATACTGCAAGCTACGATACTTTAATTTCTACATATTTAAGAAAACAGATAGGTAAAGAATTATTCCCCAAAAACCTTTCTCTTACCTACGAGAAGGTTCAGGATATGCGATATGGAGAAAATCCGCATCAGTTAGGTGTGTTCTATAAAGAAGCAGGCAAAGTAGAAGGAACTTTAGCGGCAGCTAAGCAGTTGCACGGAAAAGAGCTTTCGTACAACAACATTAACGATGCTAACGGAGCATTAGAGCTTGTAAAAGAGTTTGATGAACCCACTGTTGTAGCATCAAAGCATGCTAACCCTTGTGGCGTAGGTTCAGGCGATAATATTTATCAGGCATATATGCGTGCTTATGAAGGCGACCCGGTATCAATCTTTGGCGGTATTATCGCAGCAAATCGTGAGATTGATGCAAAAACAGCTGAAGAAATGAGTAAAATTTTCTTAGAAATTATCATTGCGCCTTCATTCAGCGCAGAGGCGTTAGAAATTTTAAGTCGCAAAAAGAATATAAGATTGCTCGAACTTCCGACTATTTCACAAAAAATGGGTATGAATGATTTTGATATGAAGAGAGTAATGGGCGGTCTTTTAGTACAGCAGAGAGATGTTGAGCTTTATGACGAAGAAAATTGGAAGGTTGTTACCGATAAAGCTCCTACAGCACAAGAAATTGAAGATATGAAATTTGCTTGGAAAGTAGTTAAGCATACTAAGTCTAATGGTATTGCAGTTGCTAAGGATAATATGTCATTAGGCCAGGGACCCGGACAGACCAATCGTGTAATGGCAGCAAGAATTGCCCTTGATTATGCAGGCGAACGTGCTAAAGGTGCTGTTTTAGCATCAGATGCATTTTTCCCGTTCCCAGATTGTGTAGAAGAAGCTGCAAAAGCAGGAATAACAGCTATTATTCAGCCGGGTGGTTCTGTTAATGACCAATTGTCGATAGATGAGTGCAACAAGCACGGCATTGCAATGGTGTTTGTTGGCATGAGACATTTTAAACATTAATTAGATTAATTATGAAATCCGCCTTTTGGCGGATTTCTGTGCGGTAATATATAAAGAAAGGATGACCAATTATGAAAATTTTAGTAGTTGGCGGCGGTGGAAGAGAGCATACAATTATTCACAGTCTGGCTAAAAGTCCTGAAAAGCCTGAGTTGTATTGTGCACCCGGAAACGGCGGAATCAGTAAACTCGCGAAGTGCGTTGATATAAAAGCAACTGATATCGATGGTATGATTGCGTTTGCAAAAGAAAACAAAATTGACTTGACGGTTGTTGCACCAGATGACCCGCTTGTTCTGGGGATGGTTGACAGATTTGAAGAAGAAGGATTGCGTGCATTCGGACCACGTGCTAATGCCGCCATAATTGAAGGAAGTAAGGTCTTTTCAAAAGAGCTTATGAAAAAATACAATATACCTACTGCAAAATATGAAGTATTCTCTGACTGCGAAAAAGCACTTGAATATGTAAGAAATACTACATATCCCACAGTTGTAAAGGCAGAAGGCTTGGCACTCGGAAAAGGTGTAATTATTGCAAACAATCGCGAAGAAGCAGAAAATGCAGTTCGAGAAATAATGGAAGATAAAGCCTTTGGCGATGCAGGAAACCGCATAGTTGTTGAAGAATTTTTAACAGGACAAGAAGTTTCTGTTTTAGCATTTACTGACGGTAAAACATTAGTTCCTATGGTTTCGGCTCAAGACCACAAGCGTGCATACGATGGCGACAAAGGTCTTAATACCGGTGGAATGGGTACATTTTCACCCAGTAGACTTTATACAAAAGAAATTCACGATGAGTGTATGAAAAATATTTTTATGCCAACTATGGAGGCAATGAATAAAGAGGGCAGAACGTTCTGTGGAGTGTTGTATTTTGGCTTAATTATGACCGCAAATGGTGTAAAGGTTATTGAGTACAATGCAAGATTTGGTGACCCTGAAACACAAGTAGTTTTACCGAGATTAAAGACAGATTTGCTTACTATCTTTAATGCAATTATTGATGGCAAACTTTCTGAAATAAATGTTGAATGGGCAGATAATGCGGCTGTTTGTGTTGTTTTAGCATCTGGCGGATATCCTAAGAGTTACCAAAAGGGTTATGAAATAAGCGGTATAGATGATGCTGAAGCATTAGGTGACATTACAGTATTTCATGCGGGAACTTCTGTAAACGATGGAACCTTTACAACAAACGGCGGTCGAGTTTTAGGCGTAACAGCAGTTGGTGACAACTTAGATGCGGCAATACGTCATGCTTATGAGGGTGTTTCTAAAATATCCTTTAAAGATATGCATTACCGTAAAGATATAGGTATAAAATAGGAAAGAGGCATAGTTATTTTGAGGCGCAAAATAGTTGATTTTCATGCACATGCTTTTCATGATAAAATTGCAGAAAAAGCAGCAAATAATTTAAATGAATATTATGGCATTCCGCTTGCAGCTGACGGGCATTTTGAATATGTTTTAAATAGTATGAAAGAAAATAATATAACTAAAATGGTTATACATGCAACAGCTACAACAGCAAAGCAAGTTGAAATGACAAACGATTATGTTTCATCGCTTACGGGACAAGATATTATAGGTTTTGGCAGTATGCATCCCGATTATAAAAAAGTCGAAAAGGAACTCGACAGGATGGAAAAACTTGGACTCAAAGGAATTAAGCTGCATCCCATATTTCAAGGATTTGTTATGGATGATGAAAAGCTATTTCCGATTTATGAGCAACTCGAGGGAAGATTTCCGGTTTTGATGCATGCAGGAGATAAAAACTCTGATGCAACTTCGCCAAAACGTATTGCTCATATTCTCGACAGATTTCCTGGTTTGACAATTATTGCGGCTCACTTAGGCGGTTATTCAGAATGGGATGATGCTCAAAAATATATTTTAGGCAGAAATTTATACATAGACACTTCAAGCGCAATAAGATTTCTTACTCCCGAGCGTTCAAAAGAATTGATAATCAAGCACGGAGTAGATAAAGTTTTGTTCGGTACGGATTATCCTTTATCATTACATAAAGAAGAACTGGATGTATTTGATAAAATCGATTTAACTGAAGAAGAGCGCGAGCAGATTTTGTGGAAAAATGCATATCGCCTGTTAGGGATTTCTGACGAAGAATAGAGAAGGTGTGTTAAATGAAAAAATCAATAATTATTTTTATACTTAGCCTTGTATTATTAATTTCTTTTAGCGGTTGCCTTTCAAAACCTGCTCCGGACAATCCGGTTTATGCAACAGTAAAAATAACTGCTTTAAACCAACAGGTTATTTTAGAAGAATCCTGCAGGCTTCCGTCTGATTCGACTGCGGCTGATGCCATAGGTGTAGCTTGTCGTAGTGCTAAAATAGCTTATCAGGATAAGAATGGTTTATATGATAATTTTAACGGCATTTCTTCAGGGAAAGAAGAAGGTTGGCTTTTCTATTATAACGGAACCTTGTCAGAGTATGGTGTTCGTCAAACAAAGCTGACTAATGATGGCGAAAATCTGGTTGAAATGCGTTATGTAAATTTTAACGAGGCTTTTTTTGAATGATTAAAAATTGTTTTTATGTGGAGGGAATTATGAATAAGTTTATTGAAGCTATCGAAAAAGTAAATAGCGCGGTTAATAATTTTGTTTGGGGGCCGCCTGTTTTGGCATTGTTGCTTATTACGGGCATATACATTACAATTCGTACAGGCTTTTTTCAAGTAAGAAAATTTCCGCATATATTAAGTAAAACTATTTTGGCAATTTTTAAAGATAAGAAAGTTACAAAAAGCTCAGATAATAAGTCAATATCTCAGTTTCAGGCACTTTCAACTGCGCTTGCAGCTACAGTAGGAACAGGTAACGTTGTAGGTGTAGCCACTGCGATTGTGGCAGGTGGCCCCGGTGCGGTATTTTGGATGTGGATTTCGGCATTTTTTGGTATGATGACGAAATTTTCAGAAATCGTTTTAGGTATTTTCTTTAGAAAAAAAGATGAAGAAGGCGAGTGGCAGGGTGGCCCGATGATGTATCTTCAAAATGGTCTTAAGGCTAAATGGCTTGCCGTTTTATTTGCGATATTTTGTTTAGCAGCATCATTTGGAATAGGAAATATTGCGCAAATAAATTCTATTTCTACAGCACTTAATGAGTCATTAAACGTACCTACATATATTACCGGAATAATTCTCGCTCTTATTGTAGCCTTTATCGTAATTGGCGGATTAAAAAGAATTGCAAATGTAACCGAAAAATTAGTTCCTTTTATGGCGATTTTATATATTGTAGGCGCGATTACTTTAATTATAGTTAATTTTAAAAGCATTCCTGATGCTTTTGTAATGATTTTTAAAGGTGCATTTAGTTTAGAAGCAGTAGGTGGAGGAGTATTAGGTTTCGTTATGGCGCAGGCAATGCGATATGGTATAGCTCGCGGTGTATTTTCAAATGAAGCTGGTCTTGGCTCGGCTGTAATTGTTCATACTACATCAGACGTAAATGAACCTGTAAAACAGGGCTTATGGGGTTCTTTCGAGGTGTTTGTAGATACAATTGTAATATGTACTTTAACAGCACTTGTAGTTCTTACATCAGGAGTTCCAATCGATGGCAGTTTAGAAGGCTCGCAGATTACCATGGCGGCATTCGAGCAAAACTTTGGTATTGTTGGCGCAATATTTATGACTGTTGCAATTTTTCTTTTTGCATTTTCGACTGTACTTGGCTGGTCATTCTACGGCGAAAAAGCATTAGAATATCTAGCAGGAAAAAAAGTAATTATATATTACAAAATTCTTTTTGTAATAGTAACATTTATTGGTGCAAATTCAAGTGTAAAGCTCGTATGGGATTTATCTGATACATTTAACGGTCTTATGGCAATACCAAACTTAATTGCATTGCTGCTGTTATCACCGATAATCATTAAAATTGTAAAAAATTATTCAGAACGTACGTTTTGCGGAAAGGATGTTAAGCCGTTAGTGTCATACTATGATGACAACGAGTAAATAATTTTAATCTATAAGTATATAGGATTATTGGTTGCTGTAAAAATATTTACAGCAACCACTTTTTTGTAAGATTTTGCACATTAAACTAAGATTTTGCGGGTTTACAACCATATTTTTTGATGATAAAATTAAACTACAGTAACTGTCGCGGAGGAAGTTTATATGGCGCAAATAGACAAAAATACGGTCGCTGCTGAAAATCAGCTTGACGAAAGCAGAAAAATATCATTTGAAGAGAATGGTAAAGGTGTTAGAATTTTGTTTATAGGTAATTCTATAACCAGACACGCACCAAAAGAATCTATCGGTTGGCGCTATGACTGGGGAATGGCAGCATCATCAAAAGAAAATGACTACGTACATGTTGCTAAAAAAGCAATTTTAGAGGTTGCACCGGAAGCTGCTTTTTGCATATGTCAGGCAGCGGATTGGGAAAAAAACTATAAAAACGGCGAAAACGAATTGGCGAAATTTGTAAAGGCTAAAGACTTTAATGCTGATATAATAGTAATTCGGCTTATTGAAAATTGTGAATTAAAAGATTTTGATGCGGAAATTTTCGAAAAAGAGTACACTAAGTTAATTAATTTTTTTAATAAAAATGAGACTGCTAAAGTTATTATAACCTCAAGCTTTTGGAAACACACCGGCGACGATACATTAAAAAGCATTGCCGACAAAAATAAATTTGACTTTGTTTATTTAGGAGATTTAGGTGAAGATGCCCAAATGCGAGCTGATGGTTTGTTTGAACACGAAGGTGTTGCGGCGCATCCTGGTGATAGAGGAATGAGCACAATTGCAACAAGAATTTTTGAAAAAGCAAAAAAATATTTATAATAAAGGAGAAGAGAATATGAGGAAACTATCTAAATTATTAAAGAGGCTTTTAGCGCAAACTGTAGCAGTATTTTTGCTGCTGACGATGCTTTCGGGAACGGTTTTTGCAGCAAATGTGGATAAAACCATGGCTAAAGCAGACGGAAATGCATATTTTTATGCTGCTCTCTCAGGGCTTAATGTTGAAGCGCCCGATAATTTTAAAGTCGGATTTACCGCAAACGACAGCGACCCTTATTACATAACCACAAACATTATTGCTCACACCGAAAGAATTGATAAAAATCATCTTATACCTAATGCAGTAAATACTTTTGCCATATACACAGGTAATAAAGACGGTTTGATTGACGAATCGCTTTCTCGCTCCCAGGCAGGAACCGGTTGCGAAGAATTCAGTGTTACAAAAAGCACATTAAACCTTACCCTACCGAACGGTCTTATTATTAAGCCGTCTAAATTGACAGCTTACAAACCAAAGGATGACACAACACCGCTTAAAGATGGATACATTGCAAGTGATGTAACATCAAACGTAAGTATGGGTGACAACGGCTTAAATCAGGCTTATAAATTCGAAATTGAATATGATTTAACCAGTGTTGATTGGAATCCTGAGAATGATCCGGAATCGGTGATTCCCGCAATTAAAAACGTTTCACTTCAGATAGGTGCAGAACCAAGCAGCCGAAATATTGTTTGGTATTCTACCTCTTTAGAAGAAGGAGTAGTTCAGCTTGCTTTAAAAGCAGATATGGTAGGCGATGAGTTCCCGACCAGTGCCAAAACCTTTAATGCAAATGCACACAATACAGGTTTAACAGGCTATACAAGCTATAAAGCTACTATGACAGATTTAGCAGAAAACACCGAATATGTTTATCGTGTTGGTAACGACGTTGATGGCTGGTCTCCTGCATATAGCTTTAAAACACAAGGTTTTAGCGGTTCATTCAGCTTTCTTGCCGTTTCAGACCCGCAGTTAGGTCAAGGAAGCAGATTTGATAACATACAGGATGAAATTGCCAGTTGGACAGATACGATGGATAAAGCAAAGGAAGCTTTTCCTGATGCAGCATTTCTTGCTTGTATGGGTGACCAGGTGGCAAAAACATATTCAGACAGCCAGTTTGATGCCTTCTTTGATCCCGAATCATTAAAATCCTTTGCTGTTGCCGCAGTAGTAGGCAACCACGACGTAGGCTCTAACTATGCACCGCATTTTAATATGCCTAACCTTTCTGGCTATGGTATTCAAACAACAATGGGACCGGGCAGTGATGACTATTGGTTCACATACGGCGATGCGTTGTTTATGCATATAAACGGAATAAGTCAGGCATATGACGAGCATGTCAAGTTTATGGAAGAAACCATCGAAAAAAATCCGAACGCAAAATGGAAATTTGTAATGACACATTACGGATTTTATGGAGCGACTAGCCAGAGTTATGTTACTGAGAATATAATAGCATTGCGTGAGGCTTTAGCACCCGAATTTTCACGACTGGGTATAGATGTCGTTTTAGACGGACATGAGCATTGCTATTCACGCTC
>JAZOBB010000045.1:0-18529 GCA_045595745.1 Clostridia bacterium
AAGGAGCGCAAACTATGAAAATTTACACAAAAGGCGGAGACTCAGGATTTACCACACTATGTGGTGGCAAGTCTGTATCTAAAACCGATGAGCGAATTGAGCTTTTGGGCACAATTGACGAAGTAAGCAGTTATTTGGGTCTGGCAAAGGCAGTAGCAGAAGATGACTTAAAAGAAATAATTTCTCAGCTGCAACGCGATTTGATGACCATTATGGCAGGAATTTCTGACCCTGAAAATACAGAATTTTTTATAAAAGAAGAGCAGATTCTGGATTTAGAATCAGAGATAGACAAAATAGAAGCCTCGTTTGAGCGCAAAAAGGGCTTTGTTCTTTACGGAGCCAATGAATTATCCGCGCGGCTAGATGTTGCACGTGCCGTTTTGCGTCGGGCAGAGCGGGAGTTTTGCAAAGTCTCACAAAAACACAAAACAGATAAAAATGCACAGGTTTATATAAACCGTTTGTCTGATTATCTTTATATACTTGCACGAGGAAACGAATAAAAAACCGCTATTTTGCTTTACTTTATTCGCGTAATGTGATAAAATAAGCATAAGTATATAAAATTTTTAATTTGTATAGGTTTTTTTAATTGCTATAGGAGGTTTATTATGGCTAAAAATTCAAAAAAGAATGGCAAGGGTAACAAGTTTTTACTTGGATTGGGTATAGTTGTGCTGTTAATAGCCCTGTTTTTTGGTTCTTTCTGGATTACAACACTGTCGCTACGTTCAAACAGCGAACCTGATGCGATAACAGAAAACACTAATGCACCGACAGCTACGGCATCACCTGATGTTGACTATAAAAAAATGTCTAAAAAAGAATTGATTGCATTATTAGAGAAAAAAGAAGACCGAATTAAAGAGCTTGAAGAAGCATTAGGTCTTAATGTGATACCGACTCAGGCACCTATCGATGAACTCGGCTCGTCTTCTTCAACAAGCAGCTCTGCTACGACTTCAAAACCGTCAGCTGCACCTGCAGAAAAAACTTCTGAGCCGGCAAAATCAAGTGAGCCTAAGCTGGCTGCAACACCAAAGCCTGCGGCGACACCAAAACCAACAGCAACACCTAAACCTGCCGCGACTCCTAAGCCTGTGGCAACACCCGCGCCGACACCAAAGCCGACGCCTACTCCCGCTCCGGCAACAAAAGCACCATCAATTAAACCTATGGCTCCGGCAGCAGACAGTGAGTAATACTATGGAAAAAATAACTAATAACGAAAAAGAAACACTTAGCTTTGCCAAAGAATTTGCGGCAACTCTTTCACCCGGTGATGTCGTCTGCCTTTCGGGCGATTTAGGGGTAGGAAAAACCGTATTCACAAAGGGCATATGCGAATATTTTAAAGTGAACGATATAGTAAACAGCCCCACCTTTACGATAGTTAACGAATATAGCGCAGAAAATGGCGAAACGATTTATCATTTTGATATGTATCGCATAGATGATGAGGACGAGCTTGTTGAAATCGGCTTTGACGATTATTTAAACTCGGGTGCTTTGTGCCTTATTGAGTGGCCCGAAAAGGTTCCGTCTTATATTCCTAAAAACTGTTTAAAGGTCAGCATTTTAAGAGATAATTCATCAGACGATGCAAGAATCATTAAAGTAGAAAGGTTTTAATAATATGCTTTTACTTTCAATCGATACCTCCTCACAAGCGGCAACGGCGGCTTTAGCAAAGGACGGAGCGATAATATGTGAGTATACACTTAATCAGAAAAAAACACACTCGGCGCAGCTACTTCCTATGATAGAGCAGATGCTTAAAGCCTCAGGATACGAGTTTTCTGATATTGATGCATTTGCCTGCGGTGTAGGTCCGGGCTCGTTTACGGGAGTGCGTATAGGTGTGACCACCGCTAAAGGATTTGCGCAGGCACTTAATAAGCCCGTGATAGCGGCAGACAGCTTAGAAACCCTGGCATTTGGCTGTACTTCGTTTGACGGACTAATCGTATCGGCAGTTTTTGCAAGAGTTGATGAGGTATTTTGTGCCGCATACGAGCATAACGAAAGCGGTCTTATAACTAAAATCGCACCTGCGGTTATGACTATAGGTGAGCTTTTAGAAGCTCTGCCCGACGAAAAATGCCTTTTTGTCGGTGACGGGGCAGTTACGCATAAGGCTTTAATCAAAGAGAAATTGGGAGCAAAGGCATACTTTGCAGGCGAACGTCAAAACATTATTTCGGCGGCAAATCTTGCGCTTTTGTGTAATAGCCGCACAGAAAATGGATTTATGCGTTATGATGAAATATCACCGCTTTATTTGCGTGTGTCTCAGGCAGAAAGAGAATATGAAGAAAAACATAAAGGAGAAGAAAAATGATTGTAATAGGTTGCGACCATGGTGGTTTTGAGCTAAAGCAGGAGCTTATAAAATATTTAGAATCAATCGGCAAAGAGGTATTAGATTGCGGAACTTATGACACACAATCTGTTGACTATCCTGATATTGCCGAAAAAACCTGTAAAGAGTTTTTAAAGGGCGGTTATGAGTTCGGAATATTAATTTGCGGCACTGGAATAGGTATATCTATGGCGGCAAATAAGATAGACGGCATTCGTTGTGCGTTAGTATCGAATGAATATTCTGCAGAAATGACAAAACGTCACAACAATGCAAATATGCTTGCGTTTGGCGGCAGAGTAACAGGAGTAGAGCTTGCAATTTCGACTTTAAAGGCATATATGAATGCAGAGTTTGAGGGCGGAAGACACGAAAACCGTGTAAATAAAATACACTTACTTGAAAAATAAAAGAGAGGTATAAGTATGAAAAATATAATTGAAATCACACATCCGCTGGTACAGCACAAAATAACAATGCTGCGCGACAGTCAGACCAGCATAAAAGAATTTCGTGAGCTTGTAAAAGAAATTTCAACTTTAATGTGGTACGAGGTAACACGCGACCTGCCGCTTAAAGAAATTACTGTTGATACACCGATTGCATCGGCCGAGTCTAAGGTTATAAGCGGAATAAAGCTTGCTTTAGTTCCAATTTTGCGTTCAGGTCTTGCCATGGCAGAGGGAATTGAAAACATTATGCCCTCAATAAAAATTGGTCATATCGGTCTTTATCGCGAAACCGAAACACTTATGCCAAAGGATTATTACTGCAAGTTGCCTACTGATATTGAAAATTCGACGGTGATTATTTTAGAGCCTATGCTTGCAACGGGCGGCTCTGCTTGTGCGGCAATTGATATACTGCGCAAAAGGGGAGCAAAGGATATTAAAATAATGAGCCTTATTGCAGCTCCTGAGGGTGTTAAGCTCATAGGAGAAAAATACCCTGATGTAAAAATTTACGTATGCTCTGTTGACAAAGGCTTAGATGACAACGGATTTATTGTGCCCGGCTTTGGCGATGCGGGAGACAGAATGTTTGGCACAAAATAAAATTATCCCCCTGTCTGTCTGTGGGTGACAGAAAATAAGTAACAAAAGTGAGGGAATTTTATGCAAAGAAGAGACAAAATTAATTATTATTTAGACATTGCTCAGACCGTGGCAGGCAGAGGAACTTGCCTGCGCCGTAACTATGGTGCAATTTTAGTAAAAAACGACGAGATTATTTCAACGGGGTATACCGGTGCTCCGCGCGGCAGAAAAAACTGTATTGATTTAGGCTTTTGCCGTCGTGAAAAGCTCAATATTCCTCGCGGTCAGAGATATGAGCTGTGCCGTTCGGTGCACTCAGAGGCAAACTGCATTATAAGTGCAGCCCGCCGCGATATGATTGGTGCAACAATGTATATGGTCGGCATAGATGCAAAAAACGGCGAAATTGTAGAAAATGCAACAAGCTGTGCTATGTGCAAGCGAATGATTATAAACGCAGGAATTAAAGATATTGTCGTTCGCGATACCCCAAACGAATATCGTGTAATAAAGGTTGCCAACTGGGTCGAAAATGACGATTCGTTGTCAGACGAGCTGGGATATTAAAAAAATAATAAGTGCCATAAGGGCATAAAGATAAAAGACTAACGATTGATTTCGTTAGTCTTTTATTGTAGGGGTCGGCGTATAGAGCGACCCAAAAAATGTTCGCGGACAGATGTGGGCATCTGTCCCTACGGATTGATTTTATAAAAAAATTGTTTTTATAACGACAAATGTCGCAGTGAATTTCACTGCGACATTTTATTTTTTCGGGAGGGCACATAGGCCCTCCCCTACAATTGTTATAATAAAAGTACAGGCAAAAACAAAAAAATGTTGTATATATCTATAATTTGTGATATAATTAATTTTGCTAAACCAATTTAATATTATGAACAGGAGTATTTTTATACTCTTTTTTGGCTATACCAATTTTATGGTTTTTGTTTAAAAACGCAAATTCTCTTAAATTGGTATGGTTTACTCCGTTCAGTTTAAATTGGTTTAGCAACTAGCAGAGTTTGCGTTTTTTGTGCGTCGGCTCTTGCCGGCGCATTTTTTAATTTAAGGGGGTATTATTATGTGTTATGAAGAAAACAAGACAAAAGAATACGATATGAAAAAGACGGTCACAAGAAACAGAATAATTGGTTATTCTTTAGCTGCGATAATTTACATATTGGCAGAAATATTAACTTTTTTTGTTAACAGAGGAAACTATTATTATTTAGACTTATTTGCTCTTACTGTAATGTGTCTTCCTCTGGTAGTTTTAAAATATATTAGTTTTTTTCTAATATATTTCACTTATTCTAAAAATAAATATTATACCGATATTTATGCTGACCATATAGAAGGAGTAGGCAGGTTAAACGGTAAAACAACTTATTTTCATATTCGTATTTTTGCAATGGAAGAAATGCACGGTAAAACGGAAAAAACCAATGCTATTTTTATTTATACATACGATGATAATGAATATGAACTTCTGTTAAACGGTCGCCATTATCATATAGTATTGCAAAAAATGCTTGAGAAGTTTAGAACAATCAACTGTCGTGATTTATATAAATTCTATACGGATAAGTATTAAACGGAGCGGCAAATGCCGTTCCGTTTTATATTTTGTAAACCAATAAAAGCATTAAAAATGTCAATGTAAATGTCGTTGTTTTGTAGGGGCGAGGTTCCATCCTCGCCCGTTTATTCGGGAGGGCGCAGAGACCCTCCCCTACAGTTTTAATTATAAATGTAATGTAAAACAAAAAATGTTGAAATAGTGTTAAGAATGTTGTATAATGTATCCGTCGGAGCAATCCGATAAAAGGTAAGACCAAAAACAGTGTAAAAGCTGGGCGGTTTAGAGCACTGTCCAAATCTTTGATTTGGCTAACAGTGCCTATGCAAAAGCGTTCCAAATCTTTGATTTGGGTAACGCCACTGCTATGCTGTCATCTCTTTTATGAGGAGGTGGTTGCTATGGATAATGAATACATAATTTCATTTATGATTATTCTGTTACTTTTAGTAATTTCCATAAAAAAATAACGCCAGCCGACCAAAGCTAATAGCGTTATTTTTATAACAATATTCTTTTTGGCATAACCGTTTGAGGTCTTGCCTTTTTTCTATAATTATTATATACAATAAAATATGTTTTGTCAACTGCTTTTAAAAACCCTATATAAAAGCATTGACTTTTTATTTTACAACAACGTTAACCAGCTTGCCCGGTACACAAATAACCTTTACAACGGTTTTGCCATCGATTAAGGATTTAATTTTATCGTTTTCTAAAACAACTTTTTCCATTTCGTCTTTAGAAAGATTTGCGGCAAGTGTTATGCGGTCTTTAACTTTGCCGTTAATCTGAACAACGATTTCAACCTCGTCGTCAATTGTTTTAGCCTCGTCATATTTGGGCCATTCTGTTTCGTTAAGGCATCCGCCAAAGCCAGCTCTTTCCCACATTTCTTCTGTCATATGCGGAGCAGTCGGGTTAAGCAGAATCAAGAAGGTGCGCAGTTCGCCTCTTGTGATAGAGCCTTTTTTATAAAAATCGTTTGTCAAAGCCATTAAAGCTGCGATTGCGGTATTAAATTTCATACGTTCTATATCATCAGTAACCTTTTTAATTGTTTTGTGCATAAGGCTTTCTAAATCTTTAGAATATCCTTCTTCGTCGGTCAACATTTCCTGCATATTCCACACGCGTTCGATAAAGCGATAGCATCCGCGAACACCGTTAATTGACCAAGGTGTAGACTGGTCAAATGCACCGATAAACATTTCGTAGGTACGGAAGGTATCTGCGCCAAAGGTTTCGACCATATCATCGGGGTTTACAACGTTTCCGCGCGATTTAGACATTTTTTCGTTGTTCTCGCCTAAAATCATACCGTGTGATGTACGTCTTGCGTACGGCTCAGGAGTATTAACAACACCGATATCGTATAATACCTTGTGCCAGAAACGTGAGTAGAGCAAGTGCAATGTGGTATGCTCCATACCGCCGTTGTACCAGTCAACCGGCATCCAGTAGTTTATATTTTCTTCTGATGCAATTGCATCATTATTATTCGGGTCAATATATCTTAAATAATACCACGAAGAGCCTGCCCACTGCGGCATTGTATCAGTTTCGCGCTTAGCAGCAGCTCCGCATTTGGGGCAGGTGGTGTTAACCCAGTCTGTCATTTTAGCAAGCGGAGATTCGCCGTTTTCACCAGGCTCGAAATTGTCGGTATCGGGCAGAGTAAGCGGTAAATCTTTTTCGTCAACAGGTACCCATCCGCAGTGGTCGCACCATACGAGCGGAATAGGCTCGCCCCAATAACGCTGACGTGAGAATACCCAGTCGCGCAGCTTGTAGTTTACTTTTTTAGTGCCTATATTATTCTTTTCAAGATACTCAATCATTGCAGAGATTGCATCTTTAACCTCTAAACCGTCTAAAAATCCTGAATTAACCATTTTTCCTGTTGCGGTATCGGTAAATGCAGCCTCCTGCACGTTTTCGCCGCCTGCAACAACCTCTATAATAGGCATACCGAATTTTTTAGCAAACTCCCAGTCACGGTCATCGTGTGCGGGAACAGCCATGATCGCGCCTGTGCCGTAGCTCATTAACACGTAGTCAGAAAGCCAAATCGGAATTTCTTTGCCGTTTACGGGATTTACCGCGCAAAGACCGTCAAGCATAACACCTGTTTTATCCTTTGCCATTTCGGTACGTTCAAATTCTGATTTGCGGGCAGCCTGTGCACGATATTCTGCCGCCTCGTTATAGTTTTTAATTTTATACTTATATTTTTCAACAAACGGATGCTCGGGGCTTAAAACCATATAGGTTGCGCCGAACAAGGTGTCGGGACGGGTGGTGTAAACTGTTATTGCATCATCTGTGCCAGCGATTTTAAAGTCAACCTCTGCACCCTCTGAACGACCTATCCAGTTTTTCTGCTGAATTTTAACCTTTTCTATGTAGTCAAGGTCATCTAAATCGTCAATTAAACGCTGTGCATATTCGGTAATTTTAAGCATCCACTGGCTTTTGTTGCGCTGAACAACCTCACTGCCGCAACGCTCGCAAACACCGTTTACAACCTCTTCGTTTGCAAGTCCTACCTTACAAGAGGTACACCAGTTAATCGGCATTTCCTGCTTATATGCCAAGCCCTTTTTAAAGAGCTGCAAGAATATCCACTGTGTCCATTTATAATAATTTTCGTCGGTTGTGTTAATTTCGCGCGACCAATCAAACGAAAAACCGATGCTCTGAAGCTGACGTTTAAAGTTTGCAACATTGTCGGCTGTAACCGTTTTAGGATGAATTTTATTTTTAATTGCAAAGTTTTCTGTCGGCAGACCAAAAGCATCCCAACCGATAGGATAGAGCACATTATAGCCCTCTAAGCGACGTTTACGTGCCAAAATATCTAAAGCCGTATAGCTTCTGGGGTGACCTACGTGCAGACCGTGTCCTGACGGATAGGGGAACTCGACCAATGCATAAAATTTAGGCAGAGTTTTGTCATCTTTTGTTTTAAAGGTTTCTTCAGAATACCATTTATCCTGCCATTTTTTTTCTATTTTCTGAAACTCGTAATCCATTTATTTAACTCCTTATTTACAATTTTGTCTTTTATTGCTCGATTATATCAGATATGTCAACCTCTTCGGCATCTGCCCACAGCTTTTCAAGACCGTAAAAATCGCGTGTTTCCTGATAAAATATGTGGCAGATTACATCGCCGTAATCCATTAGTATCCAGTTTAAGCCTTGCTTTCCCTCTTTTTTTAAGAGCTCTTCGCCTGCTTCATCCATTTTTTCTTCGACGTTGTCAGCTAAAGCCTTAACCTGTGTTGTTGACTGTGCGGAGCAGATAACAAAATAATCTGCCAAAATGGTTAAATCACCCACGCTAAGCACGCGGATATCGTCGGCTTTTTTACTATCCAGTGTTTTTGTAATAAGTTGCATTTTTTCGGCAGCTGTCATATCATCACCTTCTCCTTTGTTCGGCTGCTTATAAGCTCGCTGTAATATTTTTGTGTGAGCAATGATTGCTCGTGCAAAAGTTTTCCTTGCGATTTTACATATCGTATAGAAGATTCAACCGCGCGCAGCATAGCTAAATCCAAATCAGATTCTGACAGCTCGCGCAATTCGTCAAGCCCCGGAAAGCTCTTGCGGTTGGGTTCGGTAAAATCTGCTATGTATAAAATTTTCTCTAAAACCGTCATATCGGGTCTGCCTAAGGTGTGATACCTTATGGCATTTAAAATTTCGGCATCTTTAACACCAAACTCATCTTCGGCAAGTTTAGCCCCTAAATCTGCGTGAATTAACGAACGCTGTTCAAGTTTAACAGGGTCTAAATAAACACCCAGATTTTCACACATTTCGGGCATAATTGCTTTGTCAATATCCTTTGCACAATCGTGTAAAAGTCCCGCCAAACGTGCCGACTCGATCGATGCACCGAAAATTTGAGCCATTTTTACGGCGGTTTCCATAACACCTAATGAGTGGCGGTAGCGTTTTTCGCTCAGCATACCCTGCAGCTTTTTCTCCATTTGTGAGAGTTCCATCGGTTGTTCTCCTTAGCGATTGGTATATAGTTTGTTTTTCTTAATATACTGCACTACTTTATCGGGTACTAACTTGCTTATATCTTGTTTGTGATAAACCATCGAACGTATCTGCGTAGAAGACACATCATAAGAAACGTTGCCTAAGTAAAAAATTCGCGGCGGAGCTTCGTCACCTGCAAAACGCGAAAAAAGCTCTGATTTTTTGGTATCGGGTCTTGAAACCACGATTATCGTGCACAGACTTAAAAGCTCGCGATAGTGCCACCAGGTGGGGATGTCGTGAAAAGAGTCTGCTCCGATTATAAAGAAAAGCTCGTCATCAGGATAAAGCTTTTTAAAATGCTTAAGCATATCTACCGAATAACACGGCGTCTCTTTTTTTATTTCATAATCCGATACAGAAAAACCGCCGAGCGGTAAAAAAACAAGTTCTGTCATTGCCATTCTGTGAGCCTTGTCAGAAATTTCTTTGTTTTCCTTGTGCGGAGGGTCGCCGCACGGAACCATAATAATTTCGTCAAGTTCAAGTCTTTTTTTTGCCTCGCTTGCTATGGCAACATGACCGTTGTGCACGGGGTCGAAGGTCCCGCCGAATAAACCGATTTTTGCCATGGATACACCTCTTAATTAATACTAAATTTCGATTGCTTTGTTTTCTTTTGATTCACGATAGAGAACGATGCGTGCGCCGATTGCCTGCACAGGCTCGGCATCTAAAGCTTCGGCAAGCTCGCTTAAGGTTGCACGCGGCTCTAAAAACGATGTTTCTAAAACGTGTATCTTTATAAGCTCGCGAGCCTCCAGGGCATCGTCAAGCTGCTTTAACAAATTGTCATTTATTCCGCCCTTGCCAATTTGAAAAATAGTCGGCATAGGGTTAGCTAATGAGCGCAAATATGCTCGTTGCTTGCTTGTTATCATAAATTTACTCCTTTTTTTCAAGCTCGCGGAGCCTGGTTTTAAGTTCTTTGTTTTTCGCACGCAAAGATTCAATTTCTTCGTCTTTTTCAGCTAACTGGACCGCATAATTTGCAGACAGCTTTTGAATATAGTCAAGCACATCCTGCTTACAAAAACCCATAAAGCTGTTTTTAAAGCCTTCTGCCAAAATAATCCACCTCATTTAGCGAATAATTTATGTATACTGCGCCGCTTTGGACACAGTAAGTTTATTTATTTAATAGCTTCGTCTAACATCTTGGCAAAATGTGATTTAGGATATGCTCCCGTTGCCTGAGCGACAATTTTGCCGCCTGAAAAAACAAAAACAGAAGGTATGCTCATCACACCGTATTCAGCGGCTAATGCACCCTCGTCATCAACGTTTACCTTGCAGATTTTTGCTTTCCCGTCATATTCGGCAGCAAGCTGTTCCATAATAGGAGAAACCATTCGGCACGGACCGCACCACGGCGCCCAGAAATCGACCATTACAGGAAGGTCGGAATTTAATACCGCTGTCTCAAAATCGGTTGCTTTAAGCTCAATTATTTTTGCACTTGCCATAAAAATTCCTCCTTTTAAAAGATACTTACATAGTATTAGCCAATATATACTATATTATTATATCCTTAGCTAAATAAAAAGTCAAATATATTTAACAAGGCTTGTGTAGAAAAATATTGATTTTTTTTGTGCAACAATATACAATATATATAAAAGAGTTTTAATTGCAAGTAAGAAAAGGGGTAACACGTTATGAGTTTTGCACATCTGCATGTACATACAGAGTTCAGCTTTTTAGATGGTGCCTGCCGTATAGATTCTTTAATCGACAGAGCAAGGGAGCTGGGCATGACTGCCATTGCCATAACCGACCACGGCGGTATGTACGGTGTTATAGATTTTTATAAAAAGGCTAAAGAAGCGGGTATAAAGCCTGTAATTGGTTGCGAGGTTTACACAGCAGGGCGAGATATGACGGATTTTACCCACGAGCGAGGAAATCGTACAGGACACCTTGTATTGCTTGCAAAAGATATGGTCGGTTACCGCAATCTTATAAAAATTGTATCTAGGGGATATATTGACGGTTTTTATTATAAGCCACGTGTTGATTTTGAAGAAATAAAAAATCACAGCGAGGGCTTAATTTGCTTGTCTGCGTGCTTGGCAGGCGATATTCCAAACGCGATTTTAGAGGATGATATAGATAGGGCAAAAAAGAAAATAGAGGACTATATTTCTGTATTCGGGAAAGAGGATTTTTACCTTGAAATTCAGGACCACGGTATGGCTGAACAGAAAAAAGTCAATCGTGTTTTAATTGAACTTGCAAAAGAATATGGCTTAGAGCTTGTTGCCACAAACGACGTTCATTACACATTAAAAGCAGATGCCAAATATCAGGATTTGATGATGTGCATTCAGACAAATGCCAAGGTTGCAGATACAGACCGAATGAGCTTTGAAAGTGATGAATTTTATTTAAAAAGCGAAGACGAGATGGCAGAGCTTTTTAAAAATGTTCCCGAAAGTCTTGAAAACACTCAGAAAATAGCTGACAGATGTAATGTAGAATTTGAATTTGGCAAGCTACACTTGCCAAAGTTCCCTGTGCCGAACGGTGAGGATTCGTATGAATATTTAAAACGAATGGCAACTGACGGCTTAAAAGAACGTTACGGCGAGGACAATAGTGAGGCAAAAGAGCGTCTTAGCTATGAGCTTGACGTAATTCGCAAAATGGGCTATGTTGACTATTTTTTAATAGTCTGGGATTTTATAAAATACGCAAAAGACCGCGATATTCCCGTAGGTCCCGGCAGAGGAAGTGCGGCAGGAAGTATTGTTGCATACTGTCTGCGCATAACCGATATTGACCCGTTAAGATTTGCACTTTTGTTTGAAAGATTTTTAAATCCCGAACGTGTAAGTATGCCCGATATAGACGTTGATATCTGTAACGAAAGCAGACAGAAGGTTATTGATTATGTTGTTGAAAAATACGGCAGAGACAGGGTTACACAGATAATAACCTATAACACGATGAAAGCAAAGGCGGCTGTGCGTGATGTCGGTCGCGTGCTTGATGTGTCGTATGCCGATACAGATGCAATAGCGAAAATGATACCCTTTGAGCTTAAAATGACGATTGATAAGGCATTAGAGATAAATCCTGAGCTAAAAGAACGTTATGAAACAGACCCGCAGGTAAAAGAGCTGATTGACGATGCCCGTGCCTTAGAGGGACTTACCCGAAATGCAGGAACTCATGCCGCAGGTGTTGTTATATCAAAAGACCCGCTTACAGAGCATATTCCGCTTCAAAAAAACGATGATGTGGTAACGACACAGTTCCCTATGGGTACGATCGAAGAGCTTGGACTTTTAAAAATGGACTTTTTAGGACTGCGAAACTTATCAATCATACACGAGGCGGTAAAAATTATTGAAGAATCAACGGGCAAAAAAATAGAGCTTGACAAGTTAAATATTGCCGAGCCTAAAGTATATCAAATGCTTTCGCGCGGTGAATCAGAGGGTGTATTTCAGTTAGAAAGTGCCGGTATGAAAGCATTTATGAAGGAGCTTCGCCCGCAAAGTATAGAGGATATTATAGCGGGGATTTCGCTTTACAGACCAGGACCGATGGAGCAGATTCCCAGATATATCGAAAACAAAAATCATCCGCAAAATGTTGAATACAAGCATCCGCTTTTAGAGAGTATTTTAGATGTGACCTACGGCTGTATGGTTTATCAGGAGCAGGTTATGCAAATCGTGCGTGATTTGGGCGGATACTCAATGGGTCGTGCCGATTTGGTTCGTCGTGCGATGTCTAAAAAGAAGCACGATGTTATGACGCAGGAACGCAAAAACTTTATCTACGGTCAAACAGATGATGACGGAAACGTTTTAATCGAGGGTGCAATCCGCCGAGGAGTATCTGAAAAGGTTGCAAATGCCATTTTTGACGAAATGATGGATTTTGCAAGCTACGCGTTTAACAAGTCGCACGCGGCGGCATATGCAATGGTGACCTATCAGACGGCATATTTAAAGTGCTTTTATCCGGCGCAATATATGGCGGCACTTTTATCAAGCGTGCTCGACTCACCCGAAAAGGTAGCACGTTATACGATAGAGTGTAACCGAATGGGCATTAAAATACTGCCACCCGACATAAACGAAAGCTGCAGCGGATTTACTGTTTCAGGAGGCGATGTGCGCTTTGGTCTTGCCGTAATAAAAAATATAGGCGTGGCCGTTATAGATGCCATAGTTGCAGAAAGACTAAAGGGCGGAAAATTTTTAAGCTATCAGGATTTTGTAAAACGCACGGCATCGCTTTCGGTATCAAAACGTGTGCACGAAAATTTGATTCGAGCAGGAGCTTTCGATACTCTAGGCATAAAAAGGTCACAGCTTTTGGCAGTTTTTGAATCAATGGTAGATGCTCAGGCAGACGAACGCAAGCGCAATTTAGACGGTCAGATGTCGCTGTTTGCAGACGCAGAGAGCGATGAGCTACAGGTGAGCTATCCGAACATTGATGAGTTTCCGCTAAAAAGACTTCTGGCTATGGAAAAAGAGTGCATTGGCTTTTATATATCGGGGCATCCGCTTAACGAATATGCCGAAGAGGTACGCAAGTGGTCAAATGTTACCGCACTCGAAATCCTGCAGCACGGCACAGACGAAGAAGCGCAGGAGACAAGCAATATTTATGACGGTGCAGAGATATCCCTATGCGGTATTGTTTCAGAGGTAAAAAGTAAGCTTACAAGAAGTAACCAGATGATGGCTTTTGTTACAATCGAAGACTTAACGGGCAAAATTGAGGCTTTAGTCTTTCCTAAGGTTTATGCACAGTGTAAGCCGTATCTGGTTGAAGATGCTGTAATAAAGCTTGACGGAAAACTGAGCTTCAGAGAAGACGAAGAACCTAAAATTTTATTAAATACCGTAACCCCCATAAACGAGGTTAAAGAAAACGGCAAAAAGGTGTATATTAAATTTGAACTCGGAAAGGATTATCTGTTAGAGCGAATCAAGCCGATTTTAGCACAATACAGGGGCAATTCGCCTGTATATATTCATTTTGAAGAAACCCGTAAAACCGCAGTAGCACCGAGAGATTTATGGGTATCGGCAAGTGATGAATTAAAAGAAAAAATTGCTGAAATTATAGGACAAGAAAATATAGTTATAAAATAAATAAGGTTGCCGCTTTTGCGGCAACCTTATTTATCCCTCAAAGCAATCATATGCTTCTAATATGTGCTTGCTTAACTTATAAAGTAATTTTTCGGCATCAAGCTTAATATCAAGCGGCAAGGTTTTTTGCAATCTGTCATCTTTGTCATACGGCTTTTTATAGCGAACGGGAGAGAAAAAAATACCCGTTTCTAAGGTAAAAGCACCATCGTAGCCGATTTCTAAAAGTCCGTGCATAACCGAATCAAAGTTTACCGAGCCGAAAAACGGAGCCATATGCGGGTCGGTGTTTCCGTACAGCGGATGCGTTATGCCCAAGTTGTCCTGAACGTGTATTGCCTTTACGTGTTTGCCCAATATTCTAAGGCTTTCGTCCTGCGGAACATCGGTTGAGTTCGCGTGACCTATATCCCAGCATGCGTGAAACATAGGATGGTCAACATAGTCTATAAGCTCTTTTAAATCCTTTGCCGAATCAGTCCAGTATGTATTTGCTTCGTGGTGCATCTGTGTAAAGTTTTCGGTTAAAATATCAACCCCGAATTTTTCTGCTGCAGGTAAGAGCTTTTGATAAAACCTTTTGTTTTGCTCAAAAAACTCTTCTTTTGTGATACGCAGTCTGTATCCTGAATGAACAACTATATTTTTTATTCCAAGCTCGGCACAGCACTCGATGCATCTAATGTTATCGGCAATAAATTGGTCATTATTCTCATCTATCGGCATAGAGGGAGAACTTGCCATAGGAGCATGTGCCTGAACAAACTCTAAAGAAAGCTCGTTGGCTGTGTTTTTCACATTTTCAATATGCTTTTTCCACTCATCAGTAAATACAGCCTCGGGATTTCCGTAGCTAAAGCCATAGTCAAGATAGCGAAAGCCCGACTGATGTATGTAGTGCATCGATTCTACGGTCGAATATTTATGACCGCCAAAACCGCAAAAATCAGAGGTTGTGGTTGCAAGTTTCATTTTTAACACTCCTTAATGATAGAATATGCTATTTGTTATGATTTTACCAAAAAAAGTGTAAATTGTAAATCGGACTTTTCCGTTTTAACGCCTATTTCAAAAACAATTCAATTACCGGAATGGTGACATTCGGTTGAAGTGGTGGGATTTTAAGGAATATTACATCTTTTTCCTGTCCTGTTACATCACCCATTTCTTTAACTCTTTTTTTGGTTATTAAAATCTCACTTGAGTCATGTAAAAACTGTGCATATTCGACCTTATCGCCGAAGCTTTCTAATGCTAAGAAATTAAGCGGATATTCAATAAGGTGGATATATATTCTCTTTCCGTCTTCGCTCTGAGTAAGCTTGCAGCCGTCAGGAGCTTTAAATTCCGGCTCTGCCATTGTGCAACCGTAAATTGAGCGACCGTGATACCTCATCCATTTTGCATAAACAGAAAGTGCGTTTTCTGCACGTTCATCAAAGCAACCGCGAGCGGTCGGACCTACATTCATAATCATATTACCGCCATAGCTCACAGAGTTAATTAAAAGCTCAATAAGCATTCTTGGTGATTTCCAGCTCATTTCATCTCTGTAATATCCCCACGAGCCGGAAAAAGTCTGGCAACATTCCCACGGTACTAGCTCGCCGGTTTCGGGGTGCTTAACCCATTCTGTCGGTTTGCTCTGCTCAGGAGTCCATATATCCTGGTCAATACCTGTACGGTTGTTAATGATTATATCAGGTTGTATTGCTCTTATTGTTTCAATCAACTTTTCGCTTTCCCAGTCGTCTTTTCCCTTGCCTTTCATCCAGGGCATGGGCCAATTGTGCTGGTCGAGTATATTATTATTAGGCCGTGGAACGCCGGGGTAGCTGAAATCAAAGCACAAAATATCAATTTTCCCGTAGTTGGTTAAAAGCTCTGTTACCTGATTTCTCATATATTCAGCATATTTTCGCATACTGCGATTTTTATTTATTTCACAAGCATCAGTTTCGTGGCGTCTGGGGTGTAAAATATCTATGGTAAACTCCGGATGATGCCAGTCTAAAAGCGAATAATAAAGTCCCACACGTATTCCTTCGGCACGGAACGCATCTACAAATTCTTTTACTATATCCTTGCCATAAGGGGTGTTGGTTACTTTATAGTCTGTGTATTCAGAATCGAAAAGGCAGAATCCTTCGTGGTGCTTAGCTGTTAACACAGCATATTTCATTCCGGCTAGTTTTGCTTGTCTTGCCCATTCCTTTGCATCAAACAAATCTGGATTAAAATATTTAAAATACAGGTCATAATGCTCTTCTGATATAAATTCCATCTTTTTTATCCATTCGTGACGAGCCGGCATTGCATATAATCCAAAATGTATAAACATACCGAAACGGTCGCGGATAAACCAAGAGGTGTTTCCCGGTGTGTTTTTTGTTACATAGCTTGACATAAAAAGCCTCCTATAAGTTTGACAAATTTGTTTTTATAGAGTAAAATAAACACGTGTTTTTTGTATTTTATAATATAAATAAATGCGCAAATGCACAATGAATTTTTTGTTTTAAAATATGGAGATTCTATTATGAAAATAAATAATGACATTAGTTTTTCAGATTTGATAGATGTAGAAATTAGTGCCTCAAAGCATGTTGTTTTAGACGAAAGATGGCGGCATGATTCCTTTTCCAGCCCGTTTTCACGACTTTATTTTGTAAAAAGCGGTAACGGTTTTTTAAAATGCAAAGACGAAACGATAAATATGAGCGGTGGATATGTGTATTTTGTTCCGGCAGAATGTGAGTTTTCTTATGGGTGCACAGAACTTGAAAAGTTATTTTTTCATGTTTCTATTACAACTCCTGAAAGGTATGATTTGTTTTCAAATGTCAATAGAATTTGCGCCCTTCCTGTCTCTGATAAAGAGTATGATGAACTTTATAAATATCATCAGCCCGAAAGCTATCACGATATTTTAAAACTTAAAACAATGCTTATAGAATTTATTATAAAAATTGCTGAAGAATACAATTTTGTAAAAAAGCCCATAAAACAATATTCGCCGCTTGTTATGTGTGCTATTGACTATATTCAGAATAATTTAAATGCAGGACTTACAGTTTCGGAAATTTCGGATTCGCTTTTTATATCTGAAAGCAAGCTCCGTAATGCTTTTAAAGAAGAAATGGATATTCCCATCGGAAAATATATTGACGATATGGTTTTTAAAAAGGCAAAATTTTACCTTTCGGATGGAAATTTATCCATTGCCGAGATAAGCAGTCGGTTAGGATTTTGCGACCAATTTTATTTTGCAAGACGATTTAAAGAAAAATTTAATCAAACTCCCAGTTTTTTTAAAAAATGTTATAAGGATAAATTATAAAATTTTAAATGCTGCTTCGTTTGCGGGGCAGTATTTTATTTTTGTCAATATAATAGAAAGAAAAAATAAAAAATATTAAAAAATAAAATTCAAATAGTGCTTAAAAAAGCGCATATAACGATATATTGTGGTCGAAAATATATAAGTCGGAAAAATCCGATACTAAAACGGAAAAATCCGATTTATTATTTGCAAATTTTTTGTTAAAATTAAACTAAAGAAAATATGTTTATTTGTAAAGTACATATAATTTTTACAAAAATTTTGATTTAGAACCTGTTTGTGACAAAAATAATTTGATAATATTTTTATTTTGCAGAAAGGGGCGCAGATTAAAGTGATCAATGTTGTTATAGCAGATGACGATTATAACGTAAGGTCAGGTCTGTTAGATATGATTGAGTGGAAGGCCCTTGATGCTAATGTTGTTGCCGCTTTAGAAGACGGGGAACAGGTTGTTCAGCTCTTAAAAGAAAATAATAGAATTGATTTGTTGATTTTAGATATTTGTATGCCATATATGGACGGACTTACGGTAGCAAAATATATACGTGAAAATTCATATGCAACCGAAATAGTACTGCTTAGTGCCCATGCAGATTTTGACTATGCCCGAGAGGCTCTTAAATACGATATCAGAGAATATATTTTAAAGCCGATAAGCCGTGCAAAACTAAAGCTTTTATCCGATATTATTAAGTCGGTTGCCGAAGAAAAAGAAGAAGATATTAAATGGAGAATGTTTTTAAGAGGCACTGAGCTTGCAGATGAGGCAAAAAACGCATTAAGATATCAGGATAAGGTAGGGGTTGTATTCTATGAAGAGGGTGCGTGGGATGGAACTAAGGACCCTGTGCAGAAAGAAATTCCTAAAATAAAGAATGTATCTTTACAGATTAGCGCAACTGCTGACGAAAAAAGATTTGTTTGGTATTCTCTTTCTAAAGAAGCAGGCTATGTACAGATAACAACTGCTGACAAGCTTATAAATGGCGAAATGCCGGCAGATACAGATAAAGTTTTAGC
>JAZOBB010000046.1:0-25871 GCA_045595745.1 Clostridia bacterium
CCTTGTGTTTCGAACAAACTTCACCTCTCGCGCGTCAAAACACGTCTGCCCTGTTCAGATTTTCTTTACAAAAAAGAAAATCGTTCACGTAAGCAGTCGGTTTCTCCTTTTCATTCAAAGGCAAGTGCCTTTGAATGATGAAGGAACAAATGCGAAGTAGGTAAAGTGGTTGGCAACCGCCAACCACGCAAAAACGAAGCCATTTGTGACGTGGTACGCCTTCGGGTAACCCCTACGGGTTCAGTTTGTCCAATCTGCGCTATTTTCCGTCCAGCCCAAAGGAGCTATAGCAAAATGAAATTCATTTTGCTATAGCTCCTTCTAATACCGTTAAGAATTCTTCATTACTATACTCTCTACAAGATTTGCCACATGTTCGCAAGCATCACAGCAACGTTCTAAGCGGTTATAAAGCTCTGTCCATGTTACAATTTTTACAGCATCCGACTCAGTGGTATAGAGCTTTCGCATCGCATTCATATAAAGTGCGTCTCCAACCTCTTCTAAGCGATTTACTTCAACAACTGCATCATGGATTTTATCAGACTTTTTATAATATTCAAATTCTTCCATAATTATTTTCATTTTATCACAGCACTCGACTACCACATCAGCAAATTCAACTGCTTCAGGTGTGATTTCAGAAATATTGAACATATAAACTCTCTGTAAAACCGCCTCAATTTCGTCTGTAACCTCGTCAATTTCGTGACCTAAATTAACAATATCTGAACGCTCAATCGGTGTTATAAACTCTTTTATAAGTTTTTCTCTCATTATATGCTTTTCATCATCGCAGGCATTTTCTATCTGATGCAAATAATCCATAAGCTCAGGTAGCTTTTCTGCATCAAACTGAGACAACGTTTGTTTTAAGTTTCTGGCTGCGGCACAAGAATAATCTGTCATTTTAATAAACATTTTAAAATAGTTATTTTTTTCTCTCGCCATTTTATTACTCCTTTCTTTATATAATATAATAACTTGCGCAAGCTATTTCTTGCGCAAGTTATAAGTATTGTTTTTAATATTGTTTAGTCAAGTCTTTTATTGCGAGTTAAAAATGTGGGAACATCGATAGTATCGTTGTCATTTTCTTTTGTAGCTGTCTCGTGACGGGTTGTTCCGCCAAAGCCCTGACCTATGTTTGAAAATCCCTGATTTGAAAAACTCTGACGCGGACCGCCGAATGTCGGTCTTGCCGGATTATTATTCTGCTGTGCGCCACCCATAGCACCACGGAAAATCGGGTTGTTCGCAAACGGATTATTCTGAGCCGCAGCATTTGAACGAAGCGGAGAAATCGGAGCATCTTCAAATCCGGTAGCGATAACAGTAATAACAATCTCATCGTTAAGAGATTCATCCAAAGCAGCACCAAAGATGATGTTTGCATTCGGGTCTGCTGCCTCATTAACGAATTCAGCCGCATTGTTGATTTCGAACAATCCGAGGTCTGAACCACCGGTGATATTGATAAGTACGCCGCGTGCACCCTCGATAGAGGTTTCCAAAAGCGGACTCTGGATTGCCATACGAACAGCCTCTTCAGCACGATTTTCGCCTGTTGCACGACCAACACCCATATGTGCAATACCTGTATTTTTCATAACTGTAACTACGTCAGCAAAGTCAAGATTTATGTATCCGTTACCCGAAATTAAATCTGAAATACCCTGAACACCCTGACGAAGAACATCATCAGCCATTTTAAATGCATCAACAAAGGTTGTATGCTGATTTGAAATCTGGAGCAATCTGTCGTTCGGTATAGTAACGAGCGAATCAACGTGCTCTTTTAATTCTGCGATACCCTCTTCTGCTCGAACCATTCTCTGACGGCCTTCAAAAGCAAAAGGCTTTGTAACGATACCAACGGTTAAAATGCCAAGCTCTTTTGCAATGCTTGCAACAACCGGAGCTGCACCTGTACCGGTACCGCCACCCATACCGCCTGTTACGAATACCATATCGCAACCAGAAAGTGCCTGTGCAATTTCGTCACGGCTTTCTTCTGCCGCTTTTGCGCCAATTTCAGGATTTGCGCCTGCGCCCAAGCCCTTAGTAAGCTTGTCTCCTATCTGAATTTTCTGTCCTGCCTGAGATGATAACAGTGCCTGCTTGTCTGTGTTAACAGAGATAAACTCTACACCCTTAAGACCGAAATCAATCATTCTGTTTACCGCATTATTTCCGCCGCCGCCGACACCAATTACTTTAATCTGTGCAACATTTGCGTTGCCAGTATCAAATTCAAACACCTGTACTCCTCCTCTTTCGTATATACATACTTTCATTATTTTTTATAAGTGTTTTAATGCCTCGTTTACCATTATAACATATTACAATATGATTACACAAGTGTAAATTTTTAATTACAGCGATTTTTTTTATAAAATTCACATTTTTTTCACATTTTACTAAAAAATACACCAAATTTTATCATTTTTTTAGTTTAGTTTGCCAATAGTCAAGATAATATCTTCGCATAATCGAGAAATTTGTAAACAATCTTGTGCCAAAAACGATTAAAGCAACAAGGTATAAATCAACATCGAGCTTTTTTCCTATAAAAGTAAGCAGGGCTGCCAAAAGTGAATTTCCGATAAATCCCGAAAGGAATATTTGCATATTAAATGATTTTTTTGACATCGATGACAATCCGCCGAAAACCGAATCAAGCGATGCCAAAATTATAATTGCAATATACTGACTATGCTCTGCCGAAATATGAATAGGAAGAAACAAACCAACGATTATTCCTATTGCAATACAAATAAGTAAAATCATTTATTTGCCCCCTTTCCCGGCGCAGCCGCACTTTCTGCCACATTGACCGCCGACGCACTTTTAAAATTCAAAGTGCCGCCATATTTAGGAATAGAAAGCTTGTCCGATTTTGTGATGGAAATTTCAAATCCCCATACCTTCAAACCATCTATAACACCGCCATTTAAATTAAGGGCAGCTTCTAACTGATCCGGCTTTCCTATTGCCTTAATTACATAAGGTGGAGCCATTTTTGTATCATTTATCAAAACCGTTGGTCCTACGCAACGAACTGCACTCGTACTTATAATACGCGAATCATTTACGCAAATTACCTCGGCTCCGGCAGCTGAAAGCTCGTTTATAACACGTCTTATATCTTCGTCATGAATTAACGTGCTGTTTGCTTCGCTTCCTTTTGCTCCCTTTCGGTTTGCGGCATCATTTAATGATATTTCTATTCCGGGACCCTCTACATCAGTTAAACCCGCTAAAATTTCGGCACGTTTTAGCTGCTCTGATAAAAATTTAGAGTCACCGCCGGATGTCTCCTCTTTGTTTCTGTACTGCGATATGCTTTCTTCATATTCAACAATTTGATTTTCTAATGCCTCTGTCTTTTCTCTTTCTTTATTAAGCTCAATAAGCAAATCTTCTATACGTTGATTATTACCCATATTTGCGGCATTGTTTTTTGTAACGCTGCGAAATTGTATTGTAACCAAAAACGCCAGTATCATAAATACAACACCCAGCGCGATTTGTGCCTTATAATCTTTTTTCAAACGGTTATCCCCCTCTTATATAACCTGAATTAAAGCCGCCTTTTGCTTTTATTCTTCAGGCTGTGCACTACTATCTGCCGTTTGCTCAGAATTCTCCGTATTATCTTCACCGTTTTCAGAAGGTAGTTGTGTTTCCTTAATAGGCTCCGGAATCTCCTCTTTACCCGTAAACACCTTTGAAGGAGTTGTTAAATCAATATATGTTCCCTCAGAGCGATCTACCTGCGGAAGAATTGCATCAAGCATTTTCATTTTATAGTCCATATCTTCGAACTTTGCAAAATTAACTCTGTGACCTTCTTTATAAGTTACCCATATATTAGATATATCGGTAAAATCGAGCTTTTTAAGCTGTGACAGATGTCCTTTTTCTTTTAAATAACGAATACAATCTAATATTATATCAAACTTTACCCCATCTTGTACAGATATTTTTTTAGAAATTTCAATATTATCGATTTCAGCACCGATTACGTGAGGCACTTCCCATCCTTCACAATCTGATATAACCTCTAAAAGCTTGCCGTTTATATCCGAAACCAAATACCCTGTGGCGTGCGGAAAAATTAACTCAGCATAGCACTCGGTAACTTTTATTTTTACTTTTGACGGCAACTTTCTGCTAATCTTAATTGTGTCAAGATAAGCCAGCGAGCTTAAACCTCTTTTAACCGAGTTTTTGCTCATTTTAAAGATGTTTCCGCCAATTACAATTGATGTGCGGTCTAAAATTTCCTCTGTAGTTACCTGAGCATTACCCTCTACTAAAACCTCAGTAATATTAAAAACAGGCGCAAAAAGACAAACGCTCGAAACCGCAGCAATCAACACCAAAAGCAGTACAAACGAACGTCTGAGCCTTTGCGCTCTGCTCTTTTTTCTTTTTTTCTTCTGATTTTTTGCCATACCAATATCTTCCCCTTATTATAGGTTAATATTCTACTCTTTTGATTTTAGCTCCCAGACTTGATAACGTTTCTACAAATTCTGTGTATCCGCGGTCAATATAATGCGGATTTTCTATTTCTGTCAATCCATCTGCCGAAAGTCCCGCTACAACCAATGCCGCACCGCCGCGCAAATCTGCCGCGCTTACAATTGCACCCGAGAGTTTATCTACTCCGCGCACTACTGCAATTCTTCCGTCTGTTGTAATGTCTGCGCCCATTCTGACCAACTCTTCGGCGGGCTTAAACCTACTTTCAAAAATATTTTCCTTAATAATAGATGTACCGTCAGCAGTAGTTAGCATTGCTAAAAACAAGGACTGTGCATCAGTCGGAAATCCCGGATAAGGCATAGTTGTAATTTCTGACACTGCTTTTAGCCTTTCAGGCGCAACAAGCTTAACCCAATCCTCGCCTGTTTTAATATCACATCCGCTGTCGCGCAGGCAGGCAATGGTAGCTGACAGATGCTGGGGGATAACTTTTTTTAACATAACTTCTCCGCCCGTCATTGCCGCACAGCATAAATATGTGGTAGCCACAATACGATCCGGCATAACACTGTGTTCTGCCGCGTGTAGCTCACTTACACCTTCAATTTCTATTCTGGAGCTTCCGGCACCCTTTATTTTTGCACCCATTTTGTTTAAAAACATCGCCAAATCTTCTATCTCGGGTTCTTTTGCAACATTTTGTATTACCGTTACTCCCTCTGACAGGCTTGCCGCAAGCATTATATTTTCCGTTGCTCCTACACTCGGGAATGATAAATGTATTTCTCTGCCGGACATATCTGCTGCGTTACAAATTATATATCCGTGACTTTCTTTGATTTTAACACCCAGCTCACGAAGTGCTTTAATATGCAAATCTATTGGTCTGGGACCCAATTCACATCCGCCCGGTGCCGAAATTTTTGCTTTTTTATTTCGGGCAACAATAGCCCCCATAAAAACAATCGACGAACGCAATTGACGCATCAGCTTTTCGGGAATATGATTGCCTAATTTTCCTCGTGTATCAACAATTAAGCTGTCGCCTTCGCGCTCAACTTTTGCGCCAAGATATTTCAGCATTTCCACCGTTATGTTAACGTCCTTAAGCGGCGGACAATTATGTATTATATTTATTCCTTCGTTCAGCACGGTTGCTGCCAAAATGGGTAAGACTGCATTTTTCGCTCCGTGTACCTTCGCAACACCGTTTAGAGGTGTGCCACCTTCTATCAGTATTCTGCTCATATAACTGCACCTCCGATATTGTAATTTCCCTTATTCATATACAATATCATACTATGCAGAGCACATTATTTGGGTTACTTTCCTTTTTTATCAATCAGTTCAAGCACTTTGTCGCAAATTCGGCTTGTGCCGTCTACTATACCCATATTTTTGGATGCCTCACTCATTTTTCTGTTTTTTTGAGTGTTATTTATTAATGAAGAAATTTCTTCAGTCAGTCTTTCAGCAGTAAGTTCTTTTTCTAAAATCATAACTGCCGCACCTTTATCCTGAAGGCTTTTTGCGTTATACTCCTGATGATTGTGTGCCACATTGGGCGACGGAATTAAAATTGCAGGTCTGCCTAAAGCTGTAAGCTCACTCACAGTTAAAGCTCCCGCCCTGGCAATTACAACATCGGCAGCCGGCATTACCTCTTCCATATTATAAATATACGGCTCTATTTTTACATTATCTTTTATTTTTTCGGCATTTATTTTTGCCAGGGTTTCTTCATAATATCTTTTGCCCGTTCCGGCTAAAAGCTGAATGCTGTCTGTCTCTGTATTGTTTATAAATTCAGCTATAGCTTCATTTACCGCACGCGCTCCTAAACTTCCGCCTAATGATACAACGAACGGACGCGTGTCTAAACCCAGTCGTTCTCTTGCCTGCTCATAGCTTACATCAAGCATATTTTCGCGAAGTGGGTTGCCGGTCAGCAAGCATTTTTTAACAATTTCAGGTTTAAAATATTTTTTTGTTTCTTCAAAGCTTATTGCCAAGCAATCAACAAATGGTGCCGATACCTTAACCGTAAAGCCCGGAATTACATTCTGCTCATGAATAATAGTAGGAATTCCCAATCTGTGAGCCGCATACATAACGGGAGCGCAAACATATCCGCTTGTGCCTATAACCACATCGGGTTTAAACTTTTTTATAATTTTTTTGCAATCTGAAACCGCCTTTACAAAATGATATAAAACGGCAATATTTTTAAGAGTCAGCTTACGTATAAGACCCTCAACAACGACCGTTTCCATCTTATATCCGGCGCGAGGAACAAGTGTGCTTTCAAGACCTTTTTTTGTTCCGATAAACAAAACATCAGCATTATGATATTTTTTTAAATGCCCCGCTATTGCCAATGCAGGATTTATATGTCCCGCCGTTCCGCCTCCTGAAACAATTGCTCTCACCCGACACCGCTCCTTTGCGTGTTTTTGCCGCAACTGCTATATTTGCGGTTGCTTTTTATATTTCGAAACATTTAATACTATGCCCATTGCCGCCAGTAAAAACACCAGCGACGAACCGCCCGCGCTGAAGAACGGCAGCGGAATTCCGGTCGTAGGAATCGATGAGGTTACAACCGCAATATTTAAAACAACCTGAACGCCCACCAATGCGATAATTCCCGTTACCAACAGACTTGAGAATGTGTCGGGAGCATTCATTGCGATTCTAATTCCACGGTAAATCATATATCCGAACAATGCTAAAATTGCAACTGCACCGATTAAACCCAGCTCTTCGCATACGATAGCAAATATAAAGTCGTTTTGAGGTTCTGAAACATACATGAATTTTTGTCTGGAGTTTCCAAAACCAACTCCAAACAAGCCGCCCGAGCCAATTGCATAAAGAGACTGAATAATCTGCCAACCTGCTCCCAGTCTGTCTTTAAACGGGTCTACAAACGTTGTTAATCTCTGCATTCGATACGGCTCAAAGACCGCAATCGCAACACCTGCGATTGCTACCGGAACAGATGCTAAGGCAAAATATCTTATTCGCGCACCTGCAACAAGCATCATTATAACTGCTGTTAAGCCAATAATTATACACACACTAAAGTGAGGCTCTAAAAGCAGCAAACCAAAAAATAAACCTAAAACCAATGCGTAGCGTACTAAGTATTTAAATTCTTTAATTTTGCCTTTAATATTAGACATACTGTATGCCAGATAAATAATTATGCCCACCTTTGCCGCCTCTGACGGCTGAAAGCTTGCACCGCCTATGCCGAGCCAACGTTTAGCACCGTTCACCTCGTTGCCCACTATCAAAACAGCAACAAGCAAAAGAATGCATCCGCCCAAAATGGGACCGGCAAATTTTTTATAGTTTTTATAGTCGAAATTAGCTGTAAAAAACATAGCCGCAACACCCATAACTGCCCAGATAAACTGCTTTTGAATTACAGAAAAACCGTTTCCGGTTTCGTAATATGCCGTAGGATAGCTTGCAGAAAACACCATAATTAAGCCAAGTACTACAAGCAACAGCACGCTTACCAAAAAGCCCAGATCTATGTTTTCTTTTTTTATTTTTGTATGGGCAGAAGATGACACCTTACCCTTAGCGGATGACTTTTTGCGTCCGCCTGACGAGTCGGTTCTGTTTTGATACATTTCTTCCACCCCCGATTAAAATCAAATAACAAATTTTAAAATCCCTAAAAACGCTATAACGCATAAAACAAGTGTCGCCAGCGAAAACAGCAATACTATTTTTGTCTCGTTTAATCCACACATCTCGAAGTGATGATGAATTGGACTCATTTTAAATACACGTTTTCCGGTCAATTTAAACGAAGTGACCTGAATTATAACTGAAAGAGTTTCAATTAAATATACACCGCCGATTATAATAAGTATAAGCGGCAATTTTAAAGCTACAGCCGCGCACGCAACCGCGCCACCTAAAAACAACGAACCCGTATCGCCCATAAATACCTTGGCAGGATGTGCATTAAACACTAAAAATGCAATACACGCACCGCTTACAGTTCCTATAAACACGGCAACTGCCGTCTCTTTCATCAAAAATGCCGCAACAGTTAAAAAGATACTTACAATTAATGTAACCGTTGTTGCCAGTCCGTCCAGTCCATCAGTTAAATTAACACTGTTTACCATTGCAAGCTGTACAAAAATGATAAAAGGAATAATGAAAAGACCTATATCAACTGTTGCATCTAAAAACGGAATAATTATCTCTCCGTTTAAATATCCCATATAGTTAAGAGCAATCGTGCTTACTATACTGACCAAAAGCTGAGCCGAAAACTTTTGCTTTGCCGAAAGACCCAAGTTGCGTTTCATTACTACCTTAATAAAATCATCAACAAAGCCAATTACACCAAACAAAAGCGACGCCGCCAGAATAATTAAAATTTCTGCATTGCCCTTTTGCGGAAGATACGCAAATAAAACAGTTGCAACCAAAACCGCTATAATCATCGTTATTCCGCCCATTGTTGGCGTTCCGCTCTTTTTTTGATGCCAACTGGGTCCTTCTTCGCGTATGCTCTGACCGAACTTCAGTTTTCGCAAAAAAGGAATAAGTATCGGTGTTAATATTAAACATATTAAAGCTGAGCACGCGGCTCCGCACAGTATAGTTCTCAAACTGCTCCACTCCTTATCACTCGAATAAAATTAAAGCGAATTTATCATAAATTCTGTTACTTTTTCAAGCTCCATTACTCTTGATGCCTTAACCAAAACATAGCATCCGACCTCTAAAGCTGAGGATAAATTTGAATTAAGCTCTTCTATTTTATCATACGAATGGATTTTAACACTGTCCATTCCGCTTTCAAATGCGCCCTGAGCTATAAATCTGGCTTGCTCGCCCACAGTAAATAATTCGTCAATTTTATTTAATACAACCGTTGCACCAACGCCCTTATGTGCCTCGTATGAGTATTCTCCTAAGCAGGCGATATCACCAAGTACAGCTATTTTTTTACCGTTTTTTGCACCGAGCACTTTAAGTGCTGCATTCATCGAATCGGGTGCCGCATTATAGCAATCGTTTATTATTGTATAGCCGTTATGGCTTATTGTATCCATTCGCATATTTGAAGGACGAAATTCTGTCAAAGCTCGAATTATATCCTCATCAGATACTCCAAAATGAATACCTGCACTTATTGCAAAAAGTGCGTTATATACATTATGTTCACCCGGTATATTAAGCTTAACATCAAAGCTTTTACCGAATCCTGAAAACGTAAAGCTTACACTTTCTGCGCTTACATTTATATTTGATGCAAAAGCATCGCAATCGGCATTCTTTCCGACTGTATAAGTTTTATGTTCAATTTCGCCCAAATGTTTTTTTAATATCGGGTCGTCGCCATTTATAATAACCGCTCCGCCTTCTTTAACATTATTAAATATTTCTGATTTGGCTTTATATATATTTTCCTGAGAACCCAAAAGCTCAATATGCGACATTCCTATATTTGTTATCATCGCCAGGTCAGGTTTAGCAATTGATGAAAGTCTTTCAATCTCACCGAATCCGCTCATGCCCATTTCTAAAACAGCACACTCATGAGTATTATCTAAGCGAAAAACAGTAAGCGGAAGTCCTATTTCGTTATTGAAATTACCTTCCGTTTTTAGTGTGTTCATTTTTTGCGATAAAACCTGAGCCACCATTTCTTTCGTAGTGGTTTTACCAACACTGCCCGTTAACCCTACAACAGGGATATTAAACAAACCGCGGTAATATTCGGCTATTTTTCTAAGTGCTGCCATAGTGTCATCAACACGTATAACAACTTTATCTTCAAAGCTGTCTGTATCCTTTGCTGTTATGGTTGCAACAGCACCTGAATCAATTGCTTTTTTTATAAAGTCATGACCATCAAATCGCTCACCTACAAGCGGAATAAACAAACTGCCGTCTGTAACTTTTCGGCTGTCAGTTGTAATGTCCGTTATTTCGGCATTTATATTTCCGCTTAAAACTTTACCTTCGGTCACTCTTGCTATTTCTGATAATCTAACCGGTATCATTGTGTTACCATTCCTTCCAGAAGCTCTTTTATAACCTCTCGCTCGTCGAAATGACGTTTTTCTTTTCCTATTATCTGATAAGTCTCGTGACCTTTGCCGGCTAAAATAATACAATCTCCACTTTTGCCGATTTTAAGTGCATAGCCAATAGCCTCGCGTCTGTTTTCAATTGTAATATATTCGCAATCCGTCTTTTTCATTCCCTCTTCAATCTGACGGATAATCGGCATAGGCTCTTCTGTTCTGGGATTGTCTGATGTAATGATACAAAAATCTGACAGTCTTCCTGCAACCTCACCCATAATCGGTCTTTTGGTATTGTCACGGTCGCCGCCGCAACCGAATAATGTTATTACACGACCCTTGGCAAACTCACGAACTGTGCTGATAATATTTTCTAAGCCGTCGGGGGTGTGTGCATAGTCGATTATAACTGTATAATCAGTATTTGTATACACTGTTTCTGCTCTGCCCTTAACACCCTGAGCAACTGTCAGCGCGGTAAAAATTTCTTCAGCCGAAAGCCCCAGTTTTATACACGTAACTGCCGCAGCCATTGCGTTATAAACCGAAAATTTACCGGGTATTCCCAGTCTTACTGCATAGGAGTTTGCTCCGTTTATTAAGTCAAACAATATTCCACGTGCCGAAATTCTTACATTTTCGGCTTTAAAATCTGACGCTTTATTAATTGAATAGCTGTATTTTGAACAGCTGATTGTATCTAAAAGCTTTGCGCCCCAGCCATCATCTGCATTGATGACAGCCGAATTACACATATCAAACAATATTTTTTTTGCATCAAAATAATTTTCCATAGTGATATGAAAATCAAGATGGTCCTGAGTTAAGTTAGTAAATGTGGCAACCTCGTAATTAATGCCATACACACGCGATAGAAACAGTGAGTGGGATGATACCTCCATAACAACATATTCTGTGCCGACATCTGCCATTTCACGAAACAGCTCGTGAAGCTCATACGACTCGGGAGTTGTGCGCTCACCGGGCAATAATTTATCGCCTATCATATTGCCATTCGTACCTATTAAGCCAACCTTTTTGCCGGCAAACTCCAATATTTGCTTTATAAGTGAAGTTACGGTGGTTTTTCCGTTAGTTCCCGTAACACCAATAATTTTCATATTTTTGGCAGGATGTGAAAACCAATTTGCGCTAACCTTAGCCAATGCTTTTCTTGAATCAGACACACGTATCGCTACGGCATTGCCGGTATCGGCATCATCTTCAATAATTACCGCTGCCGCACCTTTTTTCAGGGCATCAGGAATATATTTGTGTCCGTCTGTACTAAAACCCTTTATAGCAACAAAGAGCCATCCTTCTTGCACTTTCTGCGAATTATATGCTACGCCTTTTATTTCAACATCATTTTCTGCACTTAAAATGGCATTTGTGCCCTTTAGCAGCTGTGATAAAAGCATTGATTTCACCCTTTCTAATCGACATCTAAGAATCTGAATTCTACCTTAACAATACTGCCGGCAGCCATTTGTGTTCCCGGCAATGGGTCTTGTCTGATTGCAATTGTTCTTTGCGATGTACTTCCCGTCGCACCCGCACTGCTTACATTCAGATTGAGCTTGTTTGCCATAAGCCGTGCCTGAACTTCTGTAAGCGACAGATTTAAAACATCAGGAACAGTAACAAGATTGCCTGTATTATCTTGTGTATATACAATAACAGTTGATTTTGCAGTCATATTAGAGCCGGCTTTCGGCATCTGGTCTTTAACCGTTTCGCCGTCTCCTACAATAGTATATGTCAGGTTTTGTGCAGTAATATCTTTAATTGCTGCAGCTGTGCTCTTGCCCTTTACATCGGGAACATAAACATCAAGATTTTCTTTTTCTTCTTCTGTGTACTGCGGCTCTATTTTCATATATCGCAGTATGTCTTCCATTATTTTTCCTACAACAGGAGCCGCTATACGTCCGCCGTAATACTCACCGTTAGATGCCTCATCAAGCATTACAAGGCAAGCAACCTTGGGGTCATTTGCCGGAGCAAAGCCAATAAACGATGAAACATATTTGCCGTTTCCGCGTGGGATTTTTTCTGATGTTCCGGTTTTTCCGGCTAAACGAAAGCCTTTGATATATGCATTCTGTCCCGAGCCGTTCATTACTACATTTTCAAGCAAAGAACACATCATATCGGACGTTTCTTTAGATATTACCTGACGCACCACTTTAGGCTCGGTGCTTTTTAAAATATTTCCGTTATCATCGACAAGCTCTTTAACCAAAAACGGTTTCATCAAATTTCCGCCGTTTGCAATCGCGCTTACCGCAGATATCATCTGAAGCGGTGTAACCTTAGGACCCTGACCGAATGCTGTTGTTGAAAGCTCCATAAGACCAAATTGGTTGTCGCTGTAAAATACACCCTTTGCCTCGCCGGGAAGGTCAAATCCCGTAACATCGGTAAATCCGAAAGCTTTATAATACTTTTTAAACAGGTCTGCACCGACCAACTGACCAACCTCGATAAATACGGGGTTGCAAGAGTTTTGAACTCCCTCTTTAAAGTTTTGCGCTCCGTGTCCGTTACGGTTTGCACAAGCAATTCTGCGGTCTGCCACCACCTTATATCCGGGGCAGAAAAACGGAGTGTTTATTGTTACTATATCCTCTTCAAGAGCCATTGCCGCCGTCATTATCTTAAAGCAAGAGCCAGGCTCATACGAGTCAACGACCGCTTTGTTTCTCCACATTTTATAAAGAGCATTCATTTTCTCTTTTGCACGTTCTTCGTCGTTTGAAATATCCTCAACGCGTTCTTTTTCAGTCTCGTCAACCAATTCAAACGGACTGTTTAAGTCAAAGTCAGGCTTTGTGGTCATTGCCAGAACTTCGCCTGTTTCAACATCCATCACAATAGCTGCCGCACCTTGCTGCACCTTTTCTTCTCTGAACGCATTTTCAAGATGTTTTTCAGCAAAATGCTGTATTACCTCGTCAATGGTTAAAACTATATTCGTTCCGTTCTGAGCATCAATATATTTTTCCTGCTGAAAGGGCATATCAGTATCCAACGCGTTTTTAAGTGCGATAACACGACCCGGAACGCCTTTTAATTCTTCGTCATAAACCATTTCGATGCCCGCTAAGCCCTGATTGTCATCACCCGTAAAGCCTATGACGTGAGAAGCAAATGTGCCGTAGGGATAGTAACGTTTTGAATCCTCCTGAAGATAGATTCCTGTAAGTCCAAGCTCTCGCACCTTGCTTGCGACCTCGACATCAATCTTTCTTTTTATGGTTACGTGGTTAGTGTTTTTATCAAGCTGTTTTTTTATGTCAGCAGCTTCCATTTCAAGCACGGTGCTCAGACGAGCAGCAATTTCGTCAGCATTTTTTTTGCTGTTTCGTATTTCATTCGGGTTTGCCGTAACCGTTTCAACCGTTGAGCTTTGCGCAAGAACCTTTCCGTTTCTGTCATATATCGTTCCTCTGCGCGATGCAACAATATTGTCGCGCGTTTGCTGTTCAACTGCCTCTCTTTGAAGCTTTGGTCCGTCAACAACCTGCAAAACAACAAGCCGCACTCCTAAAAGGCTTAAAATTGCGGCAAATATTACAAATACAACCAGTATTCTGATTTGCAGTTTTCGTTTAGGTTTTTCCATAGCCATAACAGTTTCCCCGTTTTCTTGATATTTCTTCTAAACCAAAGTTAGTGCGGAAGAGTTTTAACTCCCCCACACTAACGTAACAAGCATCCATATTATAATATAATGCCTGTTTAATCCAAATATTCCTTAGCTTTGCCAAAAAAGGCGAACAGCTTGCTTTCTTCACCTATATTGCCTTTGCTAATTTTTTCTACGTGGTCAACCTGATTTAAATCTACATAAACTGTCTGATACTTTTCGGGTCTGTTCATACCCAGTCTTTCGACAGCAGCATTTTCAACTGTCTTTAAGTCGAGTGCGTGTTCTATTTCCATCTTCACCCGCTCATTTGTTGCAACAAGATTTGAAAGCTGCTTTTCTTTTTTCTCAATAGCATTCGTTGTTTCGGTAATAAGCACTCCGCGATATAAAACTAAAAATGCTGCCACAATAAGAAGTGCCGCTGACAATAGCGTGGTTACCCTGGCTTTCGCCTGTTGCTTTTGTTTTTTTAGTGTTTGTGCTTTGCCCGTCTGTTTTTTGGGCTGAGGACTTGTTTTAATTCGTATGTTCGGGTTATAACTTGGTAATTCGGTTTTTCTGACAGCATTTCCGTCGTAATATCTTCTGCCGTAACTTCTTTGGTCGTAGTAATAACTTGCGTTGTCACGTCTGGCCAATTTCTTCACCCCTTACCTTTCTTTTTTGATAACCTTACTTTTCCTCTGTTTTTTCAAACACTCTGAGCTTTGCACTGCGAGCCCTGGGATTTTCTGAAAGCTCGCTATCTGCCGACACAATCGGCTTTCGATTTACCAATTTTCCTAGCGGTTTTTTTCCGCATACGCAAACCGGAAATTCTTTTGGACAGATACAGCCCGACGCAAGCTCAGAAAACACGTTTTTGACTATTCTGTCCTCTAATGAATGAAAGGTGATTATTGCAAGTCTGCCGCCCGGCAAAAGAACATCAACAAAATCTCTTACTGCCTGCTCTAAAATCGCAAGTTCACCGTTAACTTCGATGCGAATCGCCTGAAAAGTGCGTTTCGCAGGATGTGGACCGTCTTTGCGCGCCCCCTTTGGTACTGCCTTCTTTATGATTTCAACCAACTGAGCGGTAGTCTTGATTTCACCTGCCGCACGTTCGCGCTCAATAAATTCAGCAATACGCCGCGCCCAACGATCTTCACCATATTTTAGGATGATTTTTTCTAACTCATTTGCACTGTAACCGTTTACAACATCATATGCAGAAAACGAATTTCGTCTGTCCATCCGCATATCAAGCGGTGCATCAATCTGATACGAAAAGCCTCTCTCTCCCTCATCTAGCTGATGTGAGGAAACTCCCAAATCCATAAGTGCACCGTTTACAGCACTAACACCAATTTCTGCCAAAGCAGATTTTACTGTTTTAAAATTTTGATTAATATATGTAACCTTGCCATCAAAATCGGCAAGTCTTTTTTTACTTGCGTTTATTGCCGCTATATCCTGGTCAAAACCAATCAAACGACCGCCTGTTAATCTTTTTACTATTTCAAAGCTGTGCCCTGCACCGCCCATCGTAGCATCTATATATGTGCCATCGGGGCGAATTGCCAGATTTTCGATAACCTCGTCTTTTAAAACGGGAATATGATGAAACTCCACTAATCAGCCCTCCATATATGCCCTAGAGCACACCCTCCATCTTTTCTGAAAGTGTATCAGGGTCAAAACTATCAACACCATTTTCTGCTTCCCATTTTTCGCTGTTCCAGATTTCTAAACGGGTAGATACACCGACAACGGTTACCTCTTTTTCGAGCTTTGCATAGTTCCTTAATTTAGCAGGAATCATAATACGACCTTGCTTGTCAGATTCGCACTCACAAGCACCTGCAAAAAAGAAACGGGCAAACTGTCTTGCTTCTTTATTTGAAATAGATAAAGAGTCAATTTTTACCTTTAATTTTTCAAACTCATCTATCGGAAATGCAAATAGGCAGTTGTCGAGGCCAAGTGTTACTATAAATGACTCACCTAATTCTTCACGGAATTTAGACGGCATAAACATTCTGCCCTTTGCATCAAGCGAATGCTGATATTCACCTATGAACACGACCTCACCACCTTTCTTTGCAGTTCACCACAAATATGTGATACTTCACCACAATTCACCACTTTTATTTAATTTTACCCTATTTTACTTAAATTTGCAACAGTTTTTGAAAAAAAATTTTAATTTTTTTGAAACCAAAACGTAATATACAATATATTGTGTTTGCGTCGTTTTTCAGACACAATAAACACCCATTCTGAAATTTTAATTTCTTTTTAAACAGGCATTTTTGCAGGATATCATCTTAATTTTGAATAAAAAATCATAATTTTTATTTTTAGAAAATCTTAAAATTCACCACTTGCCACCACAGAAAATAAATTTAAGTTTGCATTATAAACAATTCGTCATTGCAAACCAAAGTTTACATTACTTTTTAAAATCAATAATTGACTTTACTGTATTGTAAATTTTAATTGGCAACGACTTGCTTTTTCTTCCTATATATGTTATAATAATATTGTTAGAAAATTCATTTAACAGAGGGGAATTATTAATGGGAAAACAGGTTGGAAACGTGCAGCTTATGCAGAAGATGAATCGTCTTAAGGTTTTAAATTACATAAGAAGAAATCCGGATATTTCGCGTCCTGTTATTGCAGCACAAACCGGTCTTTCCTTGTCATCAATAACCAACGTTACATCGTATCTTTTAGACTTGGGGCTTTTGGCAGAGTGCGGCACCGAGCAATCTGAACGAGTGGGTCGAAAAAGCACGCTCCTGCGTTTTCGTGCCGAATCATATGGCTTGGTTTTTGCACTATTCGATGAAGCACAGGCAAAAATTTTCTATACTGACTTAGAAGGCAAAGTGCTCGCATCACTTAATGCCGACATAAAATCACAATCCCCCGCAAACGTAATCTCGCAGCTTGAAAATAAAATTTCCGTCCTTACCGATAAATACGGAAAAGAGAGTACACTTGGAATAGGTGTTATTTTTTCCGGTCTGGTTTTAGACGGCAGCAGATTTGTTTTTTCATCAAGTATGAAATGGAATAAGCTCGATATAAAAGAAATTTTAGAACAAAAAACAGGTCTGCCTGTTTTTGTAGAAAACATATCGCGTATACGTGCTGTTAATTTTTCTACTACAAACGACCGCAAACTGTCTGATAATATGCTTTTTGTCGATTTAGAAAACGGCATAGGTGCCGTTCAGCTATACAAAGGCTCAATAAGCCGTTCGGTACTGGGTGAAATAGGTCACACCACTATCGAAAAAGACGGCGAACCTTGCTTTTGCGGAAACCGCGGTTGTTTAGAGGCAATGTGTTCTTCTGAGCGTCTTATCCGCTTATACAGCAAATCTTCGGGCAAAACGGCGACACTCGAAGAAATTGATAAGCTCTATAAAAGCTCCGATAGCTTTGCAACATCAGCCGTAGCTGACTGCTCACAATATTTGGGAATCGGTCTTGCAAATTTAATAACTCTTTTGCATCCGTCAGTTTTAGTTTTAAATACGGGTGACTTTTCTGATTGCCCATCTCTTTTAGACGATGCAATTTTTCATATGCGCAAACGCACATATGCCGCCCTAACTCAGGATATGCAAATAATTACCGTAACCTCCGGCAGCGAAGATACTTTGTCCGGCGCAGCTTTTGAGATGTGCGACCGTTTGTTTGATATATCCTTTCCACGCAACATAATACAATAATTATTTTATATATTTAGTTGACATCTTAGTCGTTAAGTGATATAATTAATTTAAGCAATAAATTAATTATGGTTTTGTCGTATAATTGCGTTCACAAAAAGAAAACTTTATTACATAAATCAGATTTAAGGAGGAAGTAAAAATGGCAAAGAAATCAACAGATTTTCGCTACAACACAGGCGCAACCAGAGTGCCGTGGGCTGCAGTAGGTGAAAACTACAACGTTCACGACTTGATGGAAATTATCCGTTTCCTTATGCAGGGCGAAGGCAAAGAGTATGAGGATGCAATCAACGCAGTTTGGGAGCAGGTTAAAAAGCTCGATGCATTAGCAACACCTCCGGGTAAGCTTTCACTCGCAAGCAAAGTAGAAGAAGCAGAAGAAGCTTGTAACAAATACCTCGGAACAACTACCTCTACTTTTGTTACCAACGCAACTTCAGGTTTTGAAATCGCATATAAATATGCTAACTTAAAGCCGGGCGATGAGGTTATCGTTCCTGCTATCACCTTCGTTGCTACAATGGCATATCCTCTGGCAATTGGTGCAAAACTCGTTTTTGCTGACGTTGACCCGAAAACCATTAACATGGATCCCGCTGACGTAGCTAAAAAAATCACACCGAAAACAAAGATGATTGTTCCCGTACATATCGGTGGATATCCCGTTGACTTAGACCCGATTATGGAGCTTGCCAAAAAGCACGATATTCTCGTTTTAGAGGACGCAGCTCATGCATTCGGTGCTATGTATAAGGGCAGAAAAGTTGGTACAATCGGTGACTTTGCTGCATTTAGTATGCATGAAGTTAAAAATATCACCTCCTTCGGCGAAGGCGGTATTGCTACAACCAATATTCCGGGCTTTGGCGACGAAATGAAACGTGCTCGTTTCTTAGGTCTTGATTTCTCAGCTCCGATTAAAAACTGGCTCTATAACATCACTCCTATTCAGGGTAAATACGAGCCGTTCGTTGCTGCAAACTATTCTACAACTGAAATTCAAGGTCTTGGCCTTACACTTCAGGTTGCTCGTAATGAAGAAATTATCGAAATTCGTCGCAAAGCTGCTGAATACTTAAACAGCCGTTTAGCAGGTAACGATGCAATCATTCCTCAGGATTTAGGTAACGACGAAATCAAACCTACCTTCCATCTGTACCTTTTACAGATTGACCCGGCAAAAGCTGGCGGAGATGTTCAGGTATTAAAGAAAAAACTCGAAGAAAAGGGTGTTACAAACATTCCTCACTTCGGACCGCTTTATCGTTTCAAAGTTGTTAGCGATATGGGCTATGATTCAGAAGAAATAGCAAAATCCTGCCCGGTTTGTGAAGAAGTATTCTATAAACGCTTCACACACTTACCGCTTTACGGTCTGTCACAGGAACAGCTCGAATATATGGCTGATGCCATCTTAGAGTCTGTTGCTGAAATGCAGGCAGGCAAATAATATAAAATTTCCTTCGGGCGGAAACATCCTCCGCCCGAATTTACTATCTAATACGGAGGGAGAATTTACCATGAAAATTAAATGGGGCGTAATAGGTTGCGGCGGTATTGCTGACCGCAGAACAATTCCCGGCATGATGCTCGCTGACAATGCAGAGTTAGTTGCCGTAATGGACGCAAACGGCGAGGTTGCCGAAAAAGTAAGAGAAAAATACAATGCAAAATATGCATTTGATAACTATGAAGAGCTTTTAGCTATCGACGAAATCGATGCTGTATACATTGCATCACCCGTTTTCTGTCACAAAGAACAGGCTTTTGCAGCAGCTAAAGCTAAAAAACACATTCTTTTAGAAAAACCGATGGCTCTGACTGTTGCAGAATCTCAGGAAATTGCAGACTTCTGCAAAAAAGAGGGTGTAAAGCTCGGCGTAGGTCTTATGATGAGATTCCACAGCTACCATCAAGCAATGAAACAAATTATCGCAGAGGGCAAGCTCGGCGATGTTGTGTCAATGAGAGGACAGCTTACCTGCTGGTATCCTGATATTCCTAACAACTGGAGACAGAACAAAGCTCTCTCAGGTGGCGGAGCTTTAATGGATATGGGTATTCACTGCATCGACCTTTTACAATACATAACCGGTCTTAAGGCAACTGAGGTTACAGGCTTTGCAGGCACACAGACCTTTAGCTATAATGCTGATGACTCTGCTGCTATCGTAATGAAGATGGAAAACGGAGCTTTAGCTATGGTTGATGCTAACTTTAACATTCCCGATGCAGCTGCTAAATGTAAGCTTGAAATTTACGGTACAAAGGGCAGCATTATGGCAGAAGGAACTGTTAGCCAGGTTGAAGGCGGCGATGTATCTGTTTTAATCTCTGATGATTCTTTAGGATATGACGCAGCACAAAACCGCGAAGAGCTTGTTCCGGTTAAGCTCGATGTTGAGTTTGGTAATATGTACACCAAAGAGGTTGAATCCTTTGGTAATGCAATTATAAATGATACCGAACCGGCAATCACCGCTGAAGATGCAATCTTTGTTCAGAACATTGTTGAACGTGCATATGCATCAAGCGAAGATAAAAAAATTGCTATATTATAAATTATAATATGATAAAAGAGCGATTGCATTTGCAATCGCTCTTTTTTAATTCTATTCTTTTAATTAAAATCCGGGATATGCTTTTGGCTCAGCATCGCTATCTATGAACTGCACAAGCTCAATTGTCGGATATTTTTCTGTGATAGCATCAACAATCATATCTGCATACACATTTGCACCGTATACGGTGTAATGTGTAGCATCGTTATGTGGAGCATTATTTATTATATAATTTGCATCAACAGCTGTATTAAAACGAGAGCCTGCCCACAAAGGACTTGCCTGATAGTAAGAAATATTATCTGAATACACACCTTCTGCCGACACAATATCTTGCATATACAGCTTTTTAGTTGCTGCTTCTCCTTCATTTTTCACCATTTCCTGCAAATATGCAGCAGACAGATTTACAGTATCAATAAGCGGAACATTATTTTCTGCACAAATTGTTTCAAGCTGTGTAAGATGGTTGTGCGGCCCTTTACCATGATGATTAAAGGTATCGTATGATATTCCATCTATACCTTGTGTACGTCTTGAAATACCATTTAAGAAGATTATATTTCCACCTTTTGCTCGAACATTGTCAATGAACATCTTAGCATTTTCGCCGTATACACAATCCTTTCCAAGATCCTCGGACTGCGGTGCGCACTTAACCTGGTCGTTGCCCGCAAAGCAAACAATAGTATAGTCACCCGGCTTGATTGCACTTACAATACTTTCCCATAAACCAGCATCAACAAAGCTTTGTGTTGTATCACCACTGCGAGCCTTATTATTAATAGTTACGCCGTCAACAAAGTAGTTGCCAATGGTCTGACCTATACCGGTTCTCGGGAAGTAGAAGTCAGTATATGTTTCAATATCACTTGCGCCCGCAAGATGAACTGTCGGGGCTTTAGGTGCCTGGTATGCAATTTCAGATACAATATCAATTGGATTTAATGTGTCTAAATCATTAAATATAAATACCTTTAATTTACCGTCTATAACTTTTTCACTATCTGCCGGCAGTTTAAGACCAACATCAACTGTTTTTGTCTCGTCTTTTGCTATTGCAGGAATGTCAACAACTTTAACAGTCTGCAATTTGCCTTCTTTGCTGTACCAAGCAAAAAATGCCTTACCGCCTGCAATTCCACTCTTGTTTGTAAATGCAGCAGATGCCATAGTTGAACCAACAGATGCACCGGTAGCAAATTCCTCTCCATTTTTATACGAAATAGTATCTACATGATAGTTACAAACCTTAACATTTGCCGGGATCTCCTCATCAAAACCTTCAATAGCTACAGTTGCCGACTGTATTCCTAGTTCAGATGCATCAACATTTACCGTAGCTTTAGGTTTCCATAAACCACCGTTTGAAAGTGTTAAAGCAACTTCTGTTTCCTGCGGAGCAGCTACACCCTGACCTACTACTACATCAAGGCTTTCAGGGAGCTCATCAGTAAAGCAGTTATATTGATAAACTTTTAAGTTGTCAATATAAACACCTGCGTCGGCAACATCACGAAATGCCATTGTAATTTTACCGAGGTTGCCATTTGCAGCACTATTAAAGAACTCAATGCCGCCCTCAACAAGTATATCATTTACATAAACATCATAGATTTTTTTATCGCTGTTTACATCGAATCTTAAGTTAAACCAATCACTTGAGTTTTTGGTGTCCGCTGTGTCAGCTGCAGCACCATCGTTTCTTGTCCAGCTGACGTTATAGCCGCAGTCTTTAGCAACACGTGCGATATATGTCTGAGTTATAGCATTAACACCATTTGTACCACCATCGCCGTTACCTCTTATTGAAAGGATTTTTTCGTTACCATCCTTAATAATTCTAGGTCCAACACCATTCGTTATCTGTGCACCATTTGAATCGTACAGTCTGATGAATGGTTTATATCCCTGTGTGCTTGCGTTTTCTACTTTAATATCCATAGAAACTCTGAAGCTACCGTCAAAGGTGTCAATAACCTTCCAGGTTAAGTTACCGTTAACTGATGCAGCTGAATCTGATTTATAAAGCAGCGCACCATCGCCATCCTTTGTAGCAGCAACAGCTGAACCGGAATCAGATTTTGTTAAATCATTCATTTTAGTTTCGAGCTTAAAGCCATCTTTAACAACACCGGGGGTAAGACCTTCTGCATATGTATCGTCTGCAGGCTTTGTTGTGTGAGTTTCCATTTCGTCGCTATGTCTTTCATCAAAACGACCTATATTAACCGTGTATTCTACCTTGCCCATTTCTGTTTCACCTGTATAGCGCTTACGACCCATAACAGTAGTATCAATCTCTTCGCTAACACCAGGCAATGTCAACTTTTCGCCGATGTAAGTATTAACCGTTTCATATGTTGTTCCTGCTACCACATATGTCACAGGAACAGTTTCAGAAAATCCCTCGATAGTACCGTCTACAGTATGAGTTGAGCCTGCAACAGCCGTGTCATTTGGTGTATAGTTTACTGCAAATGCCTGTGTTGTGCCATCACTCATAGATAAATCAATTTTAGCAGTTTTAGGTGAGTTATCCCCCTCAGGAACTTTTGCGCCTGTTACACTTTTGGTTGATAAATCATCTGTAACGTATGCTGTTCTGCTGAATTTGATGTCATCAATCATCATTGTATCGCCTGATGCAGGAGCAAGTCTATACCCTACCTGAATCACAGAGCTTGCCTGTACAAGATAAGGAATATCATAAACCACCGGTGTTTCCATATCTGCAACATAAATAGCATATGTTTGTTTATCCATATCATAAGAAACCTTTAAATCAATCCAACCGTCTTCTGATTTGATATTACCAACTGTTACATAGAAAGAGCCAACATCATAACCCTCAGTAACTTTCATGGTTGTCGTATCAATCGCACCGGTGCTCGCACCTAAATTTCCAATTGCAACACGAACCTGTTTTGAACTGTCTATATAAATATACGGTCCGCCAAAGTCGCTATTTCCAAAAGCACCTGCGCTTTCAGATGACGAATAGAAATAAAGTGAAGACTTTGCCCAATTTGCAGCTTTAAATCTTAACGAAATACTAAAGTCTCCGTCATATGCCTCCGAAAGTAAAAACCCTGAATAACCATTTCTGGAAGGAGCGGCAACCTGTGCACTTGATTTTAAAACTTTATTGCCCGATTCACCATTTTCATAGGCAATCACCTCACCGGATTGAGCGGAGTGTCCGCTTGCGGCGATTGGTGTAGAGCCTATTTCATAATCTTCCATATCAGCTACAAGCATATTAATTTCACCGTTAACGTTTACACGATAGGTAACGGTTTCGCCGCTTTCGGTTATGCCGGTGTACAGTTTGTAACCAACCTTGCTTGTATCGGCAGCAGTAACTGTTGTGCCTGATATGTCAGTCCATGTTACAGCTTCGCCGCCTAGCTCTGTTGGCAATAAATAATTTGCACCAACATCAATAGTAATTGTTTCTGTTACAGTCGTAGCAGCTGCAACAGAAAATATCCCCATAGTTGACATTATTAAAAGTGCGCAAACCATTAAACTTAACCATTTTTTCATAGTTTTTCTCCTTTTCGCAGACTATTGCATCAATGCCCTCCCTCGTAGCCGGGGAGGGCATTAGTCTGCACAGATTATTTAATTAAAATCCGGGATATGCTTTTGGCTCAGCAGCTACATCTATAAACGGTGTAAGCTCAATATTCGGATACTGTTCTGCTATAGCATCTGTTAAAATATCAGCAAACACATTTGCGCCGTATACATTAAAGTGTGTAGCATCTGTATGTGCCTTAGCAGTAACTAAATAATTTTCGTCAACTGCCGGGTTAAAGCGAGAGCCTGCCCAAAGCGGACTTGTCTCGTAGTAAGAAACATTTTCAGAAAATACACCCTCTGCGGATGCAAGGTCCTGCATATAAATCTTTTTAGTTGCCTCTTCTCCCTCATCCTTTGCAAGCTTTTTAAGGTAATCAGAGGTTAAGGCAGACATATCAATAAGCGGAACATCGTTTTTAGCACAAAGCGCTTCTAGCTGTGTCATATGATTATGAGGCTCTACACCATTGCTATCAAAGCAATCATACGCGGTGCCTTTAACACCCTCTTCACGTCTTGCCACACCCGTAAGCATAATCACGTTTGCGCCCCTTATACGAATATCGTCGATAAACTTCTGCATATTTTTGGTGTAAACACAGGTTTCACCAAGTGCCTCTGACTGTTCTGCACACTTGGCCTGATCGTTGTGAGCAAAGTGAATGATAGCATAGTCACCCTGCTTAACTGTGCTTAAAAGACTGCCCCAATAGCCTTCGTCAATGAATGTCTGGGTAGTTCTTCCGCTAAATGCCTTGTTGTCAATGGTTACTTCATCAACAAAATAGTTATCTAAAACCTGACCTATACCTGTTCTTGGGAAATAGTAATCATCATATGTCTGGAAGGTACTTGCGCCTGCAACGTGAACAGTCGGTGCCGTCGGTGCCTGATAATCAAACTCACTTACTTTATCAATCGGACGGATTGTTTCAAAGCCGTCAACAATAAATACTTTTAATTTTCCGTCAACAACCATTTCACTATATGTCGGCAATTTAAGACCAACTTCAACTGTTTTAGTCTCGTCTTTTGCAATTTCAGGAATATCAATCGGCTTAACAACCTGGAGCATACCATCTTTGCTGTACCATGCAAATACAGCTTTTCCACCTGTTACTTCACTCTTTTTTGTAAATACAGCAGATGCCATAGTTGAACCAACAGATGCACCTGTAGCAAATTCTGCTCCGTTTTTATATGCAATTGTATTTACATCATAGTTACAAACCTTAACTGTAGCAGGGATTTCTTCGTCAAAGCCCTCAACAGCTGCAGTTGCGGATACAACTCCGAGCTTAGATGAGTCAACATTTACAGTAGCTTTCGGTTTCCATAAACCACCGTTTGAAAGTGTGAGTGCAACCTCTGTCTTCTGCGGAGCAGCCACTCCCTGACCTACTACTACATCAATGCTTTCAGGCAATTCATCTGTAAAGCAGTTATACTGATAAATCTTTAAATCATCAATATAAACATCTGCATCTGCAGCATCACGAAATGCCATTGTTATTTTACCTATATTGCCGACAGCATCACTTTCAGCAAACCCAACTCCTTCTACAACAGGAACATCATTTACGAAAATATCATAGGTTTTTGTATCGGCATCAACATCCACTCTGAGATTAAACCAATCACTTGAGTTTTTGGTATCTGCTGAGTCTGCGGTTGCTCCGTTGTTTCTTGTCCACGATACATCATAGCCGCAATCCATTGAAGTTCTTGCGATATATACCTGAGGAAATGTGGTAAGCTTGCTGTCGCCGTTACC
>JAZOBB010000047.1:0-8655 GCA_045595745.1 Clostridia bacterium
TTCAATGTTTCCCATAGTCTTTGATATGTTACCATAGCATAAGCCTCCGAAAATTTATGTATTAATTATACACCTATTCGACAAAAAAATCAAGACTTCGCTTGATTTTCGTTATATTGCATTTCAGTTTACAATTGAGGGGAAAATCTATCGTTATGTGTAAGTGAGAATGATAGTGCCATCAGTTTTGAACTGGCATTAAGCGTTGCTGAATATTTTGGCATTCCCAATTCCGAGGCTATTCTATATGTAGATAAGACAAAATCCATCGTAGAGGCGGAATGGAGAGAAATTGCTTCTAAGTATAAATTATGCAGAAGTGCAATTTAAGTTATGGAACTGGCATTCGATATGAAATTTAAGAAATAATCCATACAGAAAATTGTGCAGACAGTATTTGAACAATTTTTTCTGTGTAATATTTAGATAAATACGAGTTAAGGGGATAAAACTTTTGTTTTTCTATACCAATATCCCTTTAACCAATATTTTTTGTTCAATAATCTTGATTTTGTGTAAAATTGCATATATGTTAATCTCGTTTTCGTGTAACCCAATTCCTTAAGGTCTTTTCTTTGGTTAAGGTATATCATTTTTTAATATGGCTGTTATTGATCATTCTGCCATAATTGGCTCAAAAATGTCTTGTGTTGCTTACAAAAATAATTGTCGAGTAATTTCGCCTTAATTCATTCTATTGTCTTACACGGGCAATTCCGTTTGATTCTATTTGCAATTTCGCTGAATGTATGTTATACTTAAATAAAATTAAGCGAGTCGATATTTTGGCAGTTGGGCATCAATTTTTATGAGATTTTCGGATAGCATCAATAAAGCATCAAAAGGCATAAGGTATAGAAGACCGAGTGCTACAAACGGCTCAACAGTGGGAACAATTTGGACGGTCTTTTTAATTTGACACGACCTCCAAAACCGTAAGTCGTGGGTTCAAATCCTACTGCCCCTGCCACGTCGGAACAAGTTTCACTTGTTCCGATTTTTTTGTATAAAAAATCAGTCACCCGCTCCACCGTTTTTCCTTTTCCCCACAAAAACAAGCTTTTGCAGGAGCCCTTGTTTTGTTAGTATCAGTCATCCGACAGGGTGGCTGTTTTGTTTTATACGAACGAAAGACCTGAATGGTGATTATTCGCCATTCAGGTCTCAATTTATTTATGGAGTTTTTTGCCGTTTGATTTATTTTATAAAAAATTCAAAGTGAATTTCTTTTTCAGAGAGCCTGTATTTTTCCAAAAGCTCGGGACCGCAAGAGTTAGAGCCAACACCCGAATTCTTATAATCAATACGTATATTAGTACAATCAGCTTTTGTGAGCTCGTCCTGATGAGTTGCCTGCATAAGCATTTCCGAAGTGTAATGAGACACATTAAATTCCATATTTTCTGCTGCTTCAAAAGATAAACCATTTTTGATAGCAAGAACCTTTGTTTTGATATGATTGCCATGTTCCTGAGGCATTATATAATTTACATACTCACTGTCTGCACTGCTTTCGTACCAATCAACCATTGAAGCGTGATACATATCACAGTAGTTTTCATAAGGACCCATACCGTAATATCTGAAATCTGATTTTTCATAATTAGTTTTAATTTCAAAACCAAGACGCGGCAGCCAGGTGCATTTATCTTTTACATTTCCGTCAAGTGCGACCTTTATTGTTCCGTCTGACATCACGGTATATTTTACTGTATATATAAAATACGGCGTTCTTGAAACTCCTGCAAGGCTTCCCTTTACCGCAACCTCTGCTCCGCATAGAGCACATTCATATACCTTGTCAAACTGTCTGTCGAGATTCTCTCCCTGCAACGCATCATACCAATACCACTTCTGCTTGACTTTTCTTTCGTTGTCAATCGGTGCACGCATTGACGTTATTCTTATTGGTGCTTTTAACTGTTCTTCTCCGTTTTTCACAAGGCTTACAAATGTACCTAAATGTTTTGAAAATGTATAGCTAAAGCCATCTCCTTCAAACACAATAAAATTATCGTCTTCAGTTGTTTTGGCTGCTCCCGAATCCATATTCTTTTTATGCGGCAAAACCGGTATTTCCAGTTGTTTCCCGGCAACGCAATAGCCCAATTTATCATACAAATAGCAGTGAACATATGCACCAAGTATACATTCCTTCGGCAGTGTAATTTTGATTTTAGCCGTTTGCTTTGGTTCAACATCCAATATAAGCGTTTTTTCTTCTGTTTTTTCTCCGTCAACCTTTATCTGATATTTAAACTCATACTCTGAAAGGTTAGTAAAATCATATCTGTTTAAGACAACTATTTCGTCGCCCGAAAGCTCACAGTCCATATACTGATATGCAGCTTTCACTTCAAGTGAGCCGGCTTTTAAGCTTCTGTCATGGGAAACCATACCGTCTGCACAAAAGTTCCCATCATTAGTCAGCTCTCCCTCAAAATCACCGCCGTATTTAGGGACTCCGTTTTCTATTACAGTATGGTCTGCCCACTCCCACACACAACCGCCAATTAACTTTTTATGACTATATATCAACTCCCAATAATCACATACATCACCGGGACCGTTGCCCATTGCATGAGAATACTCACATAAAAAGTACGGGTATTTAAAATTGGGGTTTTCCGCCTTTTGTTTTATTGCTTCAATGCTCTCATACATCATGGAATAAACATCTGTCCTTTCAGCATAATGCGTGGTATCAGTGCCGTAAAAATCCGACATTTCTGCAGCACGGCAGGCATCCTCACAATGTACAAGTCTTTTTTTATCATTCGCCCTTATGTAGTCTATCATTGCAATATGATTGTCACCATGTCCACTTTCATTTCCGGTTGACCAGGAAAAAATTGAGCAGTGGTTTTTGTCTCTTTGATATGCTCTTTCCATACGCTCAACAAAAACGTGTTTCCAAAGAGGATTTGCACAGGGCCATTCGAGATTATTTATACAGTCGTAACTGCATCTGCCCGCTTCCCTATTTCCCACTCCGTGTGTTTCAAGGTCTGTTTCAAGCACAACATAGAAACCAAGTTCGTCGCATATATCAAGAAATACGGGGGTTGGAGGATAGTGAGAAGTCCTGATTGTGTTGATGTTGAGTTTTTTCATTAGAAGAAGGTCGTTCTTTAATTCTTCATCTGTCATTGACCAGCCGTTAACCGGATGTGTGTCGTGATGATTTACGCCTTTTAACTTCACCTCTGTTCCGTTTACCAAAAACTCATAATTTTCGCCTATCGCATAAGAAACAAAGCCAACCTTCTGCGAAATAATTTCTCCTTCATATTCAAACAAAAGCTCATAAAGATACGGCTTTTCAGCATTCCACCTTACAGGATTTTCTACCGTAAACTGTGCTTTATTTTCTGCATAAGTTTTTCCAAGCAGATGCCCTTCGGCATCAATTAAGGATATTTGGGCTCTTCCTTCAAATACAATACCGATAACATTATCATCAGTTGTAATTTTTATGTCTTTAATATGTCCTTTGGGTCTTGAAAGAAGATATACATCTCTGAATATTCCGTTTAATCTGAAAAAGTCCTGGTCTTCAAGATAACTACCCGAGCACCACTTTCTCACTTTTGCAGTGACAGTATTTGCGCCTTTTTTAACATAGTTGGTTATATCAAATTCTGCCTGCAAATGACTGCCTTGTGAATAGCCTACATATTTATCATTAATAAAAAGCTCAAGACAGCTTGATACACCTTCAAAAACAATATATGTATCACGATCTATATTCTGTATTTCAAACGCACGTCTGTATATCCCCATCGGGTTATTGTCAGGAACATACGGCGGGTCATACGGATGCGGATATGCTACATTGGCATAGTTAGGATTTTCATATCCACGCAACTGCCAGCATGAAGGAACATCAATTTTATGCCATTCTTTTTCTACATAAGCTTCCTCAAAATCGCATTCATAAAATTTAAAATCCCACAGCCCATTGAGCTTTGTACATCCGTTCTTTGGAATATAGTACGCTCTTTGGGACTCCCTGTTTTCACTTATACAGTTTAAATTTTCATATTTTTTCATATGCACCTCTCCATCCTGCCGTTTATCTGATATAGATTATAATTGACTTTATCTTTTTTATATAGTATAATTATATTACATAAAAAACTACTTTTCAACATAAATATATTGCAGATTATATAACTATATTTCAGATGGTGATTTTATGAAAGCAAAAATATATAACAAAGAACAACTGATATTTTTCCCGTTGTATCTTACAACTGTTGGAGTAAGATTCAAGCAGCCCAGGACGAAAAGAATAAACGGATATGAACGCCATCAGATTTTTCTTGTAAATTCAGGCAGCGGTATTTTGAATATTGGCGGACAGGCATTCAGTATCAGTAAAAATGATTTATTTTATATTGCCGCAAATATTCCCCACGAATACTACGGTAGTGATGACGACTTCAAAACGACCTATATCTCATTTTATGGTGATGGTTTTGAAAAGATTCAAAAATATTATGACCTCGGTGATTTTGGTGTATATAAAAATAAAAACAGCGGATTGTTCAAATCCGCCGCTGAAAATTTATATGAGGCAGTGGATACTATCCACGAATTATCAACACTTTGCTCACTGACCTTTTCCACCGTTATCTCTTATTTTGACGAAGCCTGCAAAAAAGAATACTCACCTATAGAAAAAGTATATAATTATATCGAAGAAAACTATTCAAAAATGATTACCTTAGAAGATATTTTAACCGTTTATCCTTATTCAAAGACAAAGTTGTGTCATGATTTTAAAGAAAAATACAAAGCAACTATATTTGAAGCGCTGACAAGCATAAGGCTTCGCCATGCTCAGAATATGATAAATGCAAACCCATACATTACATTAAAAAATATTGCTTCATCATGCGGATTTAATGACACAAGCTACTTTTGTAAGATGTATAAGCAATTTTACAACTGCAGTCCGAAATCTGAAGTTAATATTAATATGAAAGCAACGAAAACACTTGATTTTGATTGATAGAGTAATCACTACTCCGTTTTATCGTGTACTAACCTATCAATATCAGTTTGGGAACACCTATATAATTAAGACTATATTTTTCTACTATTTGCTTTGCTTTTAAAAGAGATTCTCCGTCAAATGCGTTTTTAGCATCGTGAGCATCAAAGCCAAAGGTAACGGGAGCTTTTTCTTCGCCTGCAATCTGCCAAAAAGCATCGTTAGGATAAACCCTGTGCTGGCGAATACCCAAAAAGTTTAATTCTAAAGGCACATTATTCTCTCTTGATGCAATGCATATTTTTCGCATTTCCTCCTTATACGTGCCGACATCTCCTACATAATTAAAAACATCAGGATGTGCAACATAAGTATAAACATTTTTCTTAATTGCCGAAACAACGCTTTTTGTATATTTTTTTAACTCATCTAAGCTTTCAGTAGCTCTGAATGTATCTTTAACTGCCAGATTTTCAGGCATTATAAAATGCTGTCCTAAAATCAGGTACTCTGCGCCGTATTCTATTGCCTTTTTTAACATTTCCTCAAAAAGCTCAGGATAATACTCCATTTCAAAACCGACTTTTATATCAATTTTATCTTTATATTTTCTGCTAAGAGCTTTTATTTCTTCACAGTATATTTTACCCTCATCTGTCGGCACTCTGTAAGAAGATTCAAAGCCGTCTTCAAATTTAAGCGGCATATGGTCTGAAAAACCCATATATTTTATACCGTTTTTAATTGCCGCTTCTATGTATTCCTCTTCCGTTCCCGATGCATGTCCGCATCTGTGTGTATGAGTATGATAATTATATATCATTATATTTTCCCCTCTTAATCATCTGTTAGATTTTAGACACACTTAATATAGCACAAAAAACTGTAAAAAGCAATAAAAAGGGGATATAAAAAAACAAAGAGGCTGTTTAAAAAGTCAGTTGACTTTTTAAACAGCCTCTTTGCAAGAGCACGAGCCTTAAGCCGTTACTCTAATTTTTTATTGTACTATTTCGACTACGACTTTCTTGTTTTCGTGGTTTGCAGCCGCTTTCATAACGGTACGGATAGATTTTGCAATTCTTCCCTGCTTACCGATTACCTTACCCATATCGCCGTCAGCCACACGAAGCTCTAAAAGAACAGAGTGTTCGTTTTCTTTTTCGTTTACACTGACAGCATCGGGCTCGTCAACAAGTGCCTTTGCGATAACTTCCAATAATTCTTTCACAGCATTTACCTCCTTAAAGAGTGATGTAATAGCATCACTTCAACGGGATACAAAATTGACTAAAATTAGTCAATAATGCCGCTCTTTTTCAGCAGACCCTTAACGGTATCGGTCGGCTGTGCGCCGTTACCCAACCATTTCTTTGCTTTTTCTGCATCGATTTTAATTTCAGACGGCTGTGTAAGCGGATTGTAAGTTCCGATTTCTTCGATAAATCTACCATCTCTCGGATATCTTGAATCAGCAACAACAACTCTGTAAAAAGGAGCTTTTTTAGCACCCATTCTTCTCAGTCTCATTTTAACTGCCATTTCTTTCACCTCCATATCATTTAAAGCACAGAACTACCTGCACAATTAATTAACTTTAATTATAAAAAGCCGATTGGCTATTTATGCTTTTTCTTTTTCTTGGTCGCCTTTTTCATATGACGGGCAAATTTGCCGCCGGTTAACTGCTTCATCATTGTTTGCATTTGTTCAAACTGTTTTAAAAGATTATTAACCGCATTTACGTCATTACCGCTTCCTGCTGCTATTCTTCTTTTGCGGCTTGCGTTTATTATTGAGGGGTCTTGCCTTTCTTTTTCAGTCATCGAGGTTATAATAGCCTCGACCCTTAAAAGCCTTTTATCATCTAAATCGACGTTTTCTAAAGCCTTTGCATTAACGCCCGGAAGCATTTTAACCAGCTGCGAAAGCGGTCCCATTTTTTTCATTTGCTGCATTTGCTCTAAAAAGTCGTTTAAATCAAACTGATTTCTTCTTATTTTTTCTTCTAACGCGGCAGCTGATTTTTCATCAATTGCCTGCTCTGCCTTTTCTATCAACGAAAGTACGTCACCGCTGCCTAAAATTCGCGATGCCATTCTTTCAGGATGGAATTCTTCTAAATCAGAAAGCTTTTCGCCTGTTCCGGCAAACTTAATTGGCTTTCCTGTAACTGCCTTAACTGACAGCGCGGCACCGCCACGGGTATCACCGTCGAGCTTTGTCATAACAACACCCGAAATCTCAAGGCGATTGTTAAAGCTTTCGGCAACATTAACCGCATCCTGACCTGTCATTGCATCGATAACGAGCAATATTTCTTCGGGAGAAACGGCATTTTTAACATCTTCAAGCTCTTGCATAAGCTCATCGTCTATATGCAAACGACCTGCGGTATCTATAATAACAAAGTCGTTACCATGGGCTTTAGCGTGTTCAACCGCTTTTGTTGCAATCTCGACTGCGCTAACATCTGTTCCCATCTGAAAGACCGGAACATCAATCTGTTTTCCTACAACCTCGAGCTGTTTTATAGCTGCAGGACGGTAAATATCACAAGCAACCATTAAAGGACGCTTATTATGCTTTTTTCGCATATATCCGGCAAGCTTTGCACAAAAGGTTGTTTTACCTGCACCCTGAAGACCTGCCATCATAACAACTGTGGGCACCTGCTTGCCGAACTCAATTCGGGCATTTTCGCCGCCCATAAGCTGAGTTAATTCGTCGTTTACTATTTTAACAATCTGCTGACCCGGGGTTAAGCTTTCTAAAACATCTGCCCCCGCTGCCCTTTCAGATACCTTTGCAATAAAATCTTTAACTACTTTAAAGTTTACGTCTGCTTCAAGAAGAGCCAGCTTAATTTCGCGCATAGATTCTTTTAAATCTTTTTCCGTAACTACGCCCTTGCCACGCAGCTTTTTAAATGCCTGCGTCAGCTTTTCCGATAAATTTTCAAATGCCACGGCTTGCTCCTCCTTAACCTTATTTTACAATGTATTTTTATAACTCTTCACGTATTTTCGTGATTCGTTCAGACAATTCTTTCATTGCGACAGACAGCTTGTGTGAATGCACATACATACTCTCGTACTGACGCATATTCGTCAAAAGCTCGGATACGTCATCAAGCTTTTCGCCTATTTTCATAAATCTTTTTACTAAACCTAGCTTTTCTTCAAGCTCAAAAAGCTGCTTTTCGCCGCGCTTTATGTTGTCGCGCACACCCTGTCTGCTTATTCCCAAAGGCTCTGCAATTTCTGCGAGCGACAAATCCTCGTTATAATAAAGCTCTATTGCCTCTGCCTGCTTTTCCGTCAGCATATCGCCATAAAAATCATACAGCATTGTAACAGTCATATCTTTGCTCACAAAAATCACCTCACTTTTTAATAGGGTGTAAAGGCTTTGACCTAAACACCTATACTATTTTAACGGATATAGCACCAAATGTCAAGAGGTTTTTTAATAATTTTGTAAAAATTTATTAATCTTAATCAAACACAAAAAATAAGGAGCTGTAGCAAAATGAAATTCATTTTGCTACAGCTCCTTTGGGCTGGACGGAAAATAGCGCAGTACTCCTTTGGAGTATCATCGGGCACTAAGAGCAAAGCTACGTTTGCACTTGCTTTGTCAAAGTGCCCAGTGTT